>NZ_JANSJC010000020.1:0-56983 GCF_047462375.1 Synechococcus sp. H55.8
AATACATCCAGAATCAGTCAGAGGGTGCTATCCATCCCCACCGTATAGACGGTGGGGAATTCCGCACCTTACGTTAATCAAACTTTTCCCTGCGCCGCTCCCCAGATGGTGTGGTCAAAATGTGTTAGGAAGCCTCTCCCCTCACAGCCTTGGCCACGCGGCGGAAAAATTGCCCCACACCCTTCACCAGATTGGGCGCCGATTCTGGACGAGGTGGGATCCCTGCCATGAGGGTGTGGTAGTCATCCAAGAGGGTGTGCTCTTCTGGAGAGACTGTGTCGTCAGCCATCATCAGGTTGCCAATTGCTCCCAAAAGTTGTAAGCGCTCGGTTTCACTGGCCTGAGCAAGATAATCGGCCATCCAGCGCTCGGTTTGTTCCATCGGGATGGGCTTTTGGATCAGTTCTCGCAGCTCGGTATCGTGCTCCAAACCATAGCGGCGCAGCAGGGATCCCAAGTAGGCCAGTTCCTGGGGTTCCAAATGCCCATCGGCCCAAGCGGAGCCGGCCACAATTTTGAGTATGAGCTGATGCTGGGTCGTCGGGTTCATGATCCCTTGTTGCTAAACGGCACCGTTGCCCTGCTGGGTGAGCGCCAGAGAAGGTTGACGCTAACTTAGCCCTAACTATAGCCCTGCGGCGAGCCAGACCTCTAGGATTTGCCGCTAAGATCATGTTCTGTATTCACAAACACTGAGCTGATTTCTCTCCCCTTTCTGGCAATGCTGAGCGCCTCTTCTTGCAAATGGGATCTGGCCATTCCGGCCCCAGGCCGGCTGTACCGCGGCAGCGGCATCCTCGAGGCCGTACCTCTGACGATCCTGGGATCCCGCGTGTTGGTGATCGGGGGGGAGCGATCGCTAGCTGTGGCTGAACTGCCCCTGAAGCGCAATCTGGAGCGGGATCCCGCCGTTCAGGTCTACTGGAGCACCTATGGCGTCGATTGCAGCGAATCGGAGCTGGCTCGTCTCCAGGCTCTGGCCACAGCAGAATCCGTAACCGGCATTTTGGGGGTGGGGGGCGGCAAGGCGTTGGATACGGCCAAGTTGGTGGCCCATCGGTTGGGGATCCCGGTGGCGACGGTGCCCACCTCTGCTGCCACCTGTGCCGCCTGGAGCGCCCTGTCCAACATCTACTCGGAGGCCGGAGCTTTTCAGCGGGATGTGGCCTTGGAGCAGGCACCTGCCGCTTTGATCCTGGACTATGACTTGATTCTGCAAGCGCCAGCACGCACCCTGGTGGCCGGGATCGGAGATGCCTTGGCCAAGTGGTACGAGTCTTCTGTGAGCAGCGGCAGTTCAGAAGATGCCCTGGTGATCGGCGCTGTGCAGCAGGCCCGCGTCTTACGGGATTTGCTCTTGCAAAAATCGGTGGCGGCCCTGCGGGAGCCAGGTGGGACTGCTTGGAGGCAGGTGGTGGACGCCTGCATTTGCCTAGCGGGGATCGTCGGCGGCATGGGAGGGGCCAAGTGTCGCACCGTGGCCGCCCATGCTGTCCACAACGGCCTTACCCATCTGTTGGGGCACCGGGCCACCCTGCACGGCGAGAAAGTGGCCTTTGGCATCTTGGCCCAGCTCCGCCTAGAGGAGATCCTGCAGGGAAGCCAGTTGGCGCTGGCCGCCCGCACCCAGCTGCTGGAGTTCTACCGCCAGGTGGGGCTGCCCCTCAACTTGCGGGATCTCCACCTCAACCACCTGGGATCCGCTGAGCTGCTGCAGGCTGCCCAAGTGGCCTGCCAGCCGGGATCCGATATTCACCATCTGCCCTTCCCCGTTAGCCCGGAAGCCCTGCTGGTGGCCCTCACCACCACCGACTTGACCAGCTCCAGTCCCGTCCTGCCGCGGCTCTAGGCTGGCCTAGAGATCTTCCCGCTTTCCAACTTTGCCAGTCCAGGCCGGGGTTTGGGCCCTCTGCAGCCGGGCTTCCCTGTAGGCCCCAGAGGTGGCGCCTGCCAAGACCAAGGCTCCGCCCATCCAAGTCCACCCATCCGGGATCTCGGCAAACACCCAGAACCCGATCAGGCTAGCCCAGAGGAGGCGGAAAAAATCAAGAGGCAGCAGCATGGTCACCTCGGCCAGCTTGTAGGCTTGGGTGAGGGCCACCTGGCCCAGGCTGCCCAGCAGCCCCATTGTCGCCATCCACAGCCACTGCTCCGGCGAAGGCCAGCTCCAAACCCAAACAGCAGCCAAGAAGGAAAGGGGAGTCTGCAACAGGCCCATGTAGGCGGTGATCGTGAGGCTGGACTCGGTGCGGGCGAGGATCTTGAGCACAATGGTTACCCAGGCAAAGAGGGCTGCCGCCGCCAAAGCTAGCCCTGTCCCTAAAGAGAGCTCCCGAAAGCCCGGCCTTAGCATCACCAAGGCCCCGGCAAACGCCAGGCCCAATCCCAGCCAGCGGGAGGGGCGCATCTGTTCGCCCAACACCCAGACCGCCATGAGGCTGGCAAACAAAAGCTGGACAAAGCTCAGCGCCGTTGCTTCCGCCAAAGGCAACAGGCTGGCTGCCCAGAAGGAAAGCAGCATCCCCAAGGTGCTGATTGCCGAGCGCAGGAGGTAGAAGCCCATCTTGGCGGTGCGCAGAGAGTGGATCCCTGCTCGCAAAAGCAGTGGCACCAGGGCAAGTAACCCAAATAGGTTGCGCAAGAACACAATTTCAAAAGGGTGCAGGGCGGGCGTGTTGAGCCGGATGATCGCCCCCAAACAGGCAAAGCAAAAGGTGGCCAGCAGCTTCAGGGCAACCCCTTGCCAGGCTCTCATTTGGCCCCACTCTGCAAACCGCCCCACTTGCGCGTTCTCAACGTTACAGCTCACACCCAAACGGTTTAGGCACAGAGTTTTCAGCCTCGAACTCTCAGCCTAAGCGGACTGTCAGGGATCCGACCTGCGCTCCTGGGCACTCTCTGCCACCCCCCTGGTCAGCAGGGAAAAAGACGGGGATCCCTGGGAGCTATGGCCATCTCGAATAGCCATGAACAACAGTTGTCCCCTCGCTCTGTAGCTCCCCTCTCCCAAAGGGAGAGGGGATGGGGGTGAGGGAAGAGATCGGCTGGAAGTCCTAGGTCTTCTTTAGAATCTCCTGCAGGTAGCCGATGACTGTTTCTGGCCGGAGGTGGGCCATGCAGGGGTGGCCCTCCACCAGGCAGGCTTCGTTTTTGAACTTGTTTTCCACGCAGACCCGGCATTTATAGGAAGTTTGGGTAACGTAAACGTGGGGCAGGCGAGGTGCCCACAGCCGCACCGGGCTAGCTCCATCGCCATCGGCATCGTTGCCAAACAGGGCAATGGTGGGGCAGCCCACGGCCGCCGCAATGTGCATCGGCCCCGCGTCCACGGAGATACAGACCCGCGCCCGCTTCAGGGCCCCGGCCAATTCGATCAAGCTGGTTTTGCCCCGCAGGTCGATCATCCCCGTTTGCGCCAGCAGCTCATCTTCGCCGCCGCCGTGGTAGAGGGATCGCTGCAGCTCCGGGGCACTGCCGATTAGCCCCACCTGCAGGCCCTGCCCCCGGCACCACTGGATCACCTGGCGCCAGTACTCCAAGGGCCACATCTTGGCGCGGCGGGTGGTGGTGATGTGCACCAGGACTTCCGGCACGGGAAAATCGGGATCCCGGCTGGGCAGCTCCAGGCGGAAAAAATCTGTTTCCACATAAGCCAGGCGGCAGAAGATCTCGGCAATGTAGTTGCTGGTGAGAATATCTTTGTAGCGCTGCAAAAACTCCAGGCTGTTCCAGTCGTCGTCCTGGAGCATGCGCTGCACCGGGTCGGGGCCGGGATCCAGCTTGCGGCGAAAATCCAAGGTCAGGCCGGCCCCGGCAATGTACTGGGGTCGCAGGGCCGTCACCGCCACCAGGTTGAGCTCGCTGAACTCGTCGCAATTGATGGCCAGATCATAAGGCCCGGCCTGGGCCACACGATCCCGCACTGCTGCTGTTAGGGCCTCGAGGTAATCGGGGCGGCGGCTGTAGAGGGGGAAGCTGAAGTCGATATAGGGACAGTGAAGCTCAAAGTCGCGCGTAATCTCGCTGCCGAAAAAATCCAGCACACAGCCGGGGTATTTTTCCTTGAGGCCACGCAGGAGGGGGACGGTGACCACGAAGTTGCCCACCTTGCTGGAAGAAAATACCGCTAGATGAGGCCGTTCCCGCAGAGGTTGGTTGGCAAACCGTTGCATAGGGTTGGGATCCCCAGAAAAAGCCGTTTGCGTCGGCGGCGCGGAGCACGTTTGCTAGGCTAACATCCCCAGATCCCCTTCGAGGCCAGCGCCGGGATCCCTGGGCCAGACTTCAGGGCCGGCTGGCCTGGCTGCCATCCCAGATGACCACCACGGCAAAGCGATCCAGAAAGCCATCGCTGGCGTTCATCTGGCGCAGGTTGAAGGCGTCTTCGGCGGAGATCACCAGGTCGTAGCCCAGCATGCGGGTGGCGCGGATGCGGTGGGGCCGTTCCCCAATGCGGTTGACCAGCGAGCGGGCCTGCTCTTCTGAGGTGGTATAGGCGGCAGTGCCCTCGCTGCCCACAAAGGCAGCATTGAGATCCTGGCCAAGGTTGAGGGGCGGGTAAACTGGGTTGCCGTCGGGATCCAAAAGGCGCATCGATTGGCTAGGGAGAAAATCCAGGCCGCGGGCATCCACGATCAGCCCTGTTACCTGCGGGGTTTGCCGCTGGGATCCTGCTTCGAGGCCAGCTCCCCCCCCTGGCCCCTGGCCTGTGCCCACCCCCGAGCCAGGGCTGGAGCCGCGCCCCCCGCTCTGGCCGCTGCCGGGCCCGCTCCCTTCTCCCTGGCCAGAACCCGAGCCACCGCCCCCGCTGCCGAACTGGCGCAACAAGTCCAAATCGAAAATCGGCCCTTCCAAGCTTGGGTTCTCGCTAGAAACCGCCGACTCTACTTCTACCTGGTCGGGAGTAACCGGGCGCCAGGGCGTTTCTTCCGGGAAGGGTTGTTTCTCAACCGCTGGGGCAGGGGATCCCCCTTGCAGGCGGTAAAGGGGAGGAAACAGGGTTTGTGCTTCGACAGCTTCCCCCGGCCAGACCAGGATCCCCAGCGCTGCCAAGATCGCTCGGATCCCTGCGCCTTGAGTTCTATCTTTCCACCACCTCATGCCCCCACCTCACGGCCTGAAAACCTGTGGTTTGCTCTGCAGCCGCCCACCCTTCCCCCATGCTACCCAGGCAGGGCCGGTTCGGTAGGGGATCCCGCGCAGTCCTCCCTTTGGCTGGAGAGCAGCGGTCGATGTTTTTCCCTCGTGCGGCGGGATCCCTGGCTCAAGATGGCTGGGAAAGCCAGGCGTTGATCCCCAGCGATCCCCAAGCTCTTGACCGCCAGGCAAAAATACGCAAACATGTGTTCATCATTCTTTGTGATCCCCGTTGATCCCGACCTGGAATCATCAGGGGTTGGAGAGTGCAAAGCAGGCCGTCACGCCAGTAGGTTCAAGGCTGTACTGAGCCACAAGCTGGGATCGGCCTTTGGGTTAGAAGCTGGAGCATTGCACAAAGCCTGAGTTGTCGAAGACAGGAGACCCTGACCATGCCACCAGAGCGGATCCCGTTGGAAGAAATGACCATCCGGCAGTTGCGAGAAGAAGCTGCCCGCTATCAGATCCCCAAGTACAGCCGTATGACCAAAGACCAGCTTATCGAGGCCATTCGAGAAGCCCAGGCCAAAACTGGCTGCCCCACCGATGCGATGCCGGAGCCCAGCGGGCAAGAGTCGGTTACCGGGACGAAGTATGTCGGCCAAGTAGCTAGCAAGCCGGATCTGGCCGATGTAGACAAGGGGCTGGGGGATCTGCCCGACGGCTATGGCGAAAGCCGCATTGTCCTGCTGCCGCGGGATCCCCAATGGGCCTACGCCTATTGGGATGTGCCCAACGAAGCCAAGGAGAGCAAGCGCCGCGAGGGCGGCCAACAGTTGGCGCTGCGTCTGTACGATGTGACAGATATTGATTTCGACCGCCAACCGGCCCACAGCATGCAGGAGTACCCCTGCGACGAGCTGGCGCGGGAATGGTACTTGCCGATCCCGGTGAGCGACCGCTCCTATTTGGTGGAGATCGGCTACCGGACGGCAGATGGCCGCTGGCTGATGTTGGCCCGCTCGGCAGCGGTGATGGTGCCCCCGGTTTATCCTTCCGACTGGTTTGAAGAGCACTTCCTGACGGTGCCCTTCGACGTGGCACTGCAGGGCCGCACCCTCTACCAGCTCACCGAGCCCTACAAGCGCAGCGCCACCGGCATGGGCGTGGTGGCCTACAAAGGCGATGAGCCGCAGCGGGAGGCGACGGCGGATCCCTTCCTGGACATGGTGGGCGACTTCGAGGCAATGCGGGTGGCGGGATCCCTGTTTGGCAGCCACCAAATGGGCAGCCGTCAACTGGTGCCGGAGCAGGCCATCAGCTCGTTCATTATCCCCTCGGGTGTGGGTATGATGGGGATGGCTATGGCCGAAGTGCCTGCTGCTCCCTGGATGGCTTCCGGATCGGGCCTGGGGCTGTTCTCCGGCGCTTCCGAAGTCCTGCCGCGGCGCTCCCGCAAGTTCTGGCTGGTGGCTGATGCCGAGCTGATCGTCTACGGGGCCACGGAGCCGGATGCCACCGTCACCATCGCCGGGCGCAAGATCCAGCTCAACCCCGATGGCACCTTCCGTTTCCACATGGCTTTCCCCGATGGCAACATCGACTTCCCCATCTTTGCTGTGGCTGCCGACGGCGAGCAAAATCGGGAGATCCACATGACCTTCGACCGCCGCACCCTCTCCCGCCGCACCAACACCAAGGAGGAGGCCATCGAGGAGTTGTTGCCCTAGAGGATCCAACTTTTCGTTGCTTGCCCCCTGGAGCTGGCCGGGGGCTTTTTGTTGCCGAGTGAGAGTTATTTAACCGGTGATGCAACCCAACTCCCCTCTCCCTCAGGGAGAGGGGCTGGGGGTGAGGGGATCCCTCAGGGAGAGGGGCTGGGGGTGCCTCAATCCAGTTTGTGAACTTATGAAACAAGGGATCCCGGCCCTAGGAGCGGTCGATCAACTGGGCCAGTTGTTTCAGCTTCTTCATCACCTGTCCAGAGCAAAGCAGGTCTTGCGCCTGTTGGATCCCTTCCTGCAAAGAGGGAGAATGGCCGAGGAGCCACAGATAGCTGCCCCCATTCCAGAGAACGGCTGGGGTGAGTTGACAAGGATCGCCGCTGAGCACCTGCTGCATCTGCTGCTGCAGCTCTTTTTCGCCGGCAAGAGGGATCTCTGGGCCTGCCAAGTGGCAATCGCGAGCCTTCAGGAGCAGCCGTTGCCCGCCCTGGTTCAGGATAGCTGCTCGTTCTCGCGGCAGGTCGCAACTGCCTTCCAAACCCTTGACGGTGGTAAATTGCCCGATCTCCCGCAGGGCAAACAGCTCCAGCAGCGTGGCCTCGGTGGGCGGGTGCACATAGCCCGCCACCAGGTGAAAGGGGCCTTGGTAGGGCGCCCAGACCAGCTCCAAGGTGGCCAAGGGGGGGCGTTTGCCGATTTGATCCCGGTAGTCCATCAGGGCCTGGGCTTGGGGAAAACAGGTGGGCAAATACAAAAATCCCAACCCGGTTTGTTCCAGCAGTTGCCCCACCTGCCCCAGGGATAGCCCCCGCCAATCGACCCCCAAGAGGCGCCAGACGACCTCCAAAGGTAGACCATACTTGGTGGGACAAAAGCCGGAGCCATGCAGCAAAACGGCTGCCCCTGCCGCGGCCAACAGCAAAGCCACCAGCACCCCCAGCGGCGCAGTCCGCGAGCGGCCATCGTAGGGATGGCCAAAGATAATCAAAGGATGGGGCAAATCCCGTTGGGGCAGAAGAGGGCCGTATTCTGCGTAGGCATCCAACATACCGGCCAGCTCTTCGGCGGTGGGGCGCTTGATGCGGTGGGCAATTAAAAAAGCTCCGATCTGGGCGGGAGTGGCTTCCCCCCGCAAGAGCATGCGAGCAGCGCTGGCCGCTTCGGCTCGGCTGAGATCTTGGTGAGTATGGGTGCCGCTGCCGATTTTTTTCAACAGCTCGCGAAACTCTTGGCTCATAGCATCGGCGATCAGGAGGGCTGGGCTACTCAGGATACTGACAACAACCTGGCAGATGGCTGAGGGATGTGGGGATCTGTGCCGGAAGCGGGCTCAACCTCGGGCTGCCTGATGAGCTGGGCGGCCAACTGCAAAAACCGGCGAATGGGCGGAATCTGGTAGCGATCGCTGGTGGTGACCATCACCACCTGCCGCCTCAACAGGGGAGGCTCGGTGGGCCGCACCTGCAACTCCGGATCGGCGCAGCAGTCCACCAGGGCCGACTCCGGCAGGAGAGCGATCAACTGCCCCTGTCGCACCACTCCCCGAAAGGCATCTAGGGTGTTCAGTTCCAGGGCTGCTTTGAGAGGGAGCCCCTGCCGGGCCAGATGGGATCCCACCAAGGAGCGCATGGCGTAGCCATCCTTGAAGACAGCCTGAGGATACTCGGCCAGCGCCTTCCAGGGGATCTGCTCGTAGCGGCTGAGGGGATGGGTGGAGGGCATCAACACCTGAATCGGCTCGGAATACAGCGGCTCCACCACCAGTTCTGCCCCCCGCGTCATCAGGGGATTGTCCATGACCAGGGCCACATCCACCAGCCCATCCCTGAGCACCTTCAAGGCGCGGTCGCTGCCCAGAGCCGTGACCCGCAACTGCACCTCTGGGTGCTCTTGACAAAACTGTTGCAGCACGGGCGGCAGTTGATGGGCAATCAGGGAATGGATCCCAGCAATGCAGAGTTCGGTCTGCTGGCCCTGCAGCCATTCTCGAAGGCTCTCCTGAGCCCGCTGCCATTCCTGACAGATGCGACGGGCATGGGGCAAAAGCCGTTCTCCCGCCACAGTTGGGGCCACCGGGTTTTTGCGATGCAACAGCGGGGCGCCCACGGCCTCTTCCAGAGCCTGGATCTGGCGACTGATGGCCGATTGGGTCAGACCCCTGAGGCGAGCAGCGGCCAAAAAGCTGCCCGTCTCCACCACGTTCAAAAAGGCTTGCAACAACTCCAGCCGCATTCGGGATCCCTTGGGCAATGTAACCAGCCACGGTGGCATCCTAGCCAGGGAAACGGTAGGCTTTTGTAAACGCCGTTACCAGTTGTTGGCTTGAGGATCCCCAAGCCAGGGGGAGACGAAGCAGATGAGTTGGGATCCGGCCTTGCTGACGGAGCTGCTCAACTCCGCCGTCCCGCGCCTTTTCCCCGCTGCCCAGGTGGCCATTCGCCACCGGGGAAAGTGTATTTACTCAAGGGCGGCAGGCTATCTTGACCCTGAGACCCGGTGCCAACCGACAACCTTGGCCATCTGTTTTGACCTGGCCTCCCTGACCAAGCTCTACACCGCCACCGCCTGCATGGTCTTGGTGGAAGCTGGAGCGTTGCAGTTGGATCAGCCGGTCAGTCTCCTGTTGCCGGAGTTTCAGGGATCCCGCCCCATTGCCCCCTATGAGGATCCTCTGCAGCCGGGGAAATGGATTGCTGTGGAACCGGAAATCGAAGGCGAGCTGATCCCGGCAGGGCAGGTGACGGTGCGGCAGTTGCTGGCCCACACCGCCGGCTTGCCCGCCTGGCGACCCCTTTTTCGACAGCCCGACGCCGCATCGGCCCGGCACATGGCCCTGCACACTTTTTTTTCCTACAAGCCGGGATCCCGTGTGGTCTACAGCGATCTGGGATTGATCTTGCTGGGCCTGGCTTTGGAACGTCTGAGCGGGGCCAGCCTGGATCAGATCTTGCACGCCCAGGTCTTGCGGCCTCTGAGCCTGAGCCAAACCCGGTTTTGTCCGGGGGATCCCTTCCATCCACCCCTTGCCTCTGTCCCTTGCGCGCCCACCGAGCTGTGCCCCTGGAGAAGGCGCCGTTTGCAGGGGCAGGTTCACGACGAAAATGCCGCCCGCCTGGGCGGGATCGCCGGCCATGCCGGGCTGTTCGCTACGGCAGAGGAGGTGGCCGCCTTCGGAGAGAGTTTTTTGACGGGATCCCTACTGCAGCCGCAGACGGTGCGGGAAATGACCCGCGAGCAGTTGCCTCAGCCAAATGCTCCGCAGCGCGGTCGCGAACGTCGAGGCTTGGGGTTTGCCTTACGCTCTGCGGATCCCTTGGCCAGCAGCTACCCGTTCAGCCCCGGCGCCTTCGGCCACACCGGCTTCACCGGAACCTCCCTGTGGATCGATCCAGAGCGGGAACTGGTGGTGGCCCTGCTCACCAACGCCGTCTATCACGGTCGGCAGGAGAACGGGTTCCAGGCTTTTCGGGTTGCCTTCCATCAGGCCATTCTGAGAGGACTGGCTTGATCTTCGATCTTTGTATCGCCTATCTGGCTGGCTTTCGCATTTGGGTTCAGGACGACCGCCCGGACTGGGTAACCCCTCAGCGCTTTCCCGATGCCGAGCGGCTGTACCCACAGCCCTTTGCCCAGCTTATCCCCGATCTGCAGAGGATCCCGCAGCTCTACATTGCTCTTCTCACCCGCAGCTACAACCTCGATGGCCAAACCCTACGGGCCATTTATCACTCCGGCCCCCATTACTTGGGGATGATCGGTAGCCGCAAGCAGGTGCAAGCCGTCCTGCAAACTCTGGCCCAGGAAGGGATCCCTGAAGCCAATACCCACCCAAAACGGCGAAACTCGGTTGACACTCCCACAGCTTGGCCGGGGAGTTCCCACGCAGTCCGGTACCCAGTCTCCCGAGGTGTAGGCTTGCCGGCTGACTGCTGAAGGGGCTAAGCTAGAAGAACGGCGCGGGGTAGAGCAGCCTGGTAGCTCGTCGGGCTCATAACCCGAAGGTCACTGGTTCAAATCCAGTCCCCGCTATACGTAATCTCTTGCTTGATAGGCTCAAGCGCAGTGGGCCTGGTAAGCACTCTGTGCCACCACCTCTAGGCTCTCTTCCAGAGGTCAGGGATCAGCCTGATATTTGATTTGATTTTGATAATGACCACGAAAGGCGGCGGTTAAACAACGGCGGCCCTTCTCAGAGGGATCCCACCCTCCTCGACCCAATGGCCAGGCCCGCCGGCTCTAGAGCTTGGTGCCGCACTCGGCGCAGAACTTGTGCAGGCTGGGGTTTTTGGCGCCGCAATTGGGGCAGTAGATGAGCTCGGCGGCCTGTTCCAGTTGCCGCTTTTCCGGCAGCCCAATCATCTGGTAGTTGGCTTTGCCGGCAGGCACCATCGGGTAGCAGTTCTCATCCCGCTTGACCACAAAATCGGCCAGCACCGGCCCCTCGTGGCGCAGCATCTCCTGGATGGCATCGTCCACTTGATCGGGGTGATCGACGCGCATGCCCTTGACGCCAAAGGCTTCGGCCAGCTTGACAAAATCCGGCATGCCCGGAGCCATATCCGAGTGGGAGTAGCGCTCGCCGTGGAAGGCCTGCTGCCACTGGCGCACCATGCCCTGCCAGCCATTGTTGATGATGGCCACCTTGGTGGCAATGCCGTACTGGGCCACCGTGCCCAGCTCCTGCATGTTCATCTGAAAGCTGGCATCGCCGCTGATGCAGATCACCTCGGCGTGGGGCAGGGCCACTTTGACCCCCATGGCCGCTGGGAAGCCGTAGCCCATGGTGCCCAGGCCAGAACTGGAGATCCACTGGCGCGGCCCGTTGCGCAAAAACTGCGCCGCCCACATCTGGTGCTGGCCGACATCGGTGGTGTAGTAGGCATGGGGAGCGTGGCGACGAAACGCATCGATCACCTGCTGCGGGGCGATCACACCCTCATAGCGGGGCACCTGCAGGGGGTAGTCCTGCTTCCAGCGCTCGATCCGCTCCAGCCAAGCCTGCGTCTGGCCAGGGGTGTGGGGCATTTTGCTCAGTTGCGCCAACAGCTCCACCAAAACGGTGCGCACATCTCCCACAATCGGCACGTCCGGAGCGCGGTTTTTGCCCACCTCTGCCGGGTCAATGTCGATGTGGATCACCTTGGCGTGCTTGGCAAATTCGTCCAGCTTGCCGGTTACGCGGTCGTCGAAGCGGGCCCCCACTGCAATCAGCAGGTCGCACTCGGTAACGGCAAAGTTGGCGTAGGCAGTGCCGTGCATGCCCAGCATCCCCACCGAGAGGGGATCGTTCTCATCGAAGGCCCCCTTGCCCATGAGGGTGGTGGTCACCGGGATCTGATAGGTGTGGGCCAGCTCGGCAATCTCCGCATGGGCACCGGAGATGATGGCCCCGCCGCCCACGTAGAGCAGGGGACGCTTGGCCTGCAAAATCAGCTTGGCCGCCGCGTGGATCTGGCGCGGGTTGCCCCGCACCGTGGGCCGGTAGCCGGGGATATTAACCTCAGTGACCGGCTGGTAGTCGAACTCTTCCAGGCCCACATCTTTGGGAATGTCGATCAGCACCGGCCCTGGCCGCCCGGTGCCGGCAATGTGAAAAGCCTCGGCCACAATCCGAGACATTTGGCGCGGATCCCGCACCACGTAGGAGTGCTTGACGATGGGCAGGGTGATGCCAAAGATGTCGGTCTCCTGAAAGCCGTCGGTACCGATCAAATGGCGGGGCACCTGGCCGGTGATCACCACCATGGGCACAGAGTCCATCATGGCGTTGGCGATGCCCGTCACCAGGTTGGTCGCCCCTGGCCCCGAGGTGGCGAAGCACACCCCCACCTTGCCGGTGGCGCGGGCGTAGCCATCGGCAGCATGGGCCGCGGCCTGTTCGTGGCGAACTAGAAAATGTTTGAGCAGCCCCTGAGATTCGGCTTTGTAGAGCTCGTCGTAGACGGGGAGGATGGCTCCCCCCGGATAGCCAAAGATGTGCTGCACCCCGTGCCGGTGCAGGCTGTCCACCAACGCATATCCACCCGTTGCCACGATGTCTTCTCCCCACTGAGATGACCGGATGTCAAGCGCCCACTCTCAGGAGAGCCGGCGTAGGCAAAGCGGCCAGAAGTTGGCCAACTTTGGTATTTGTATTCAACTCCACAGTCTAGCAGCGGTTTGCTCTCAAATCGCTCAGATTTTCACGGTCGGCTAAAGTAACACTGGGGATCCCCATCGTCGTCTTGTTTGCTGCTGCCCATGACTTCCAAACCAACTCCTTCTCCCAGCGATCCAGAGCTGGCAAGGTCGGAAAGAGACGAGCTGCTGCCGGGTGGTAGGCGGGCCGCTGGCACTTCTTCTGCTGAGGTAGAGACTGTTGCTCCTGCTTTGTCCGGCGTCGGGTCAGAGGGATCGCGGCGGTGGCTGCTATGGGGGGCGCTGGGGATCTTTCTGGTGGGCCTGGGGTTGCGCCTGTGGCGGCTGGACGAGTTTCCGGCTCCGGTGTTCGACGAGGTGTATTTCCCCAAGTTTGCTCAAAATTATCTCGACGGCGAGCCTTTCTATGATGTGCATCCCCCCCTCGGGAAATACTTCATTGCCCTCAGCATTCAGGTGTTTGGCCGCAATGAGTGGGGGTTCCGCTTCGCCACCGCTTTTTGTGGATCCCTGATCCCCTTGTTGCTGACGGGCTTGGCCTACCGCCTCACTTACCACGTGGGCTTTGCCCTGTTGAGCGGGAGCCTGCTGCTCACGGATGGAGTGTTTCTGGTGGAATCCCGCTTTGGCCTGATCAACGTGTATCTGGTGGCCTTTGGGCTGGCGGCCACCATTCTGCTGCTGAGCGGTCTGGAGCGCCAAGGTTGGCAACGGGCCGTCCACTTTGCCGGCTCTGGGATCCTGTTGGGAGCGGCAGCTGCGGTGAAGTGGAATGGCCTCTGGTTTGCCTTCATGTTTGCCCTGCTGGGGATCCTCGTCTGGGGGGTGATCTGGCTGCGCCCGCAGTGGATCCCACGATTGGGCATTTTGATCCAAATCCGCCATCTGCGCTGGTGGCACTATGCGTTCTGCTTCGTCCTCGCCCCGCTGGCCTTTTATGCCATCCAGTGGATCCCCCATCTGCAGCTCAACCCGCAGCAGGGGCTAACCCTGGATTGGAGCTGGACGGGCATCCAGAATTATTTCCGATCCCTGGTGCTCATCAACCAATCCGTTTACGGCGGGCACCTGCATGCCGATCTCGTGGTGGATGAAAACACCCCTGTTCACCCCTACTGCTCCACCAGCTTGCGATCCCTGGTGGCTTGGTTCCCCGCCTTGCGTCCTTGGCTGACCACGCCCTTGGCTTCGGCGGGGGCCTGGTCCTGGCCGATCCTGGGCCGTCCCGTGGCCTACTACTTCAGCAGTCAGGGCGACCTGTGGCGAGCGGTTCATGGCCTGGGCAATCCCTGGCTGTGGTGGCTGGGGACGGGATCCATCTTGGTGCTCGTCTGGCGGGGGATCCGTCGCTTCCACGGCCTGGAAGCCTTCATTTTGATCGGCTACGCGGCCAATTACCTGCCCTGGTTTCGAGTTAGCCGCTGTGTTTTTATTTACCACTACATGAGCGCTCTGGCCTTTAGCACTCTGGCCCTGGCCTGGCTGGTGCTGCTGGGCTGGCAGAGTTATCGCCGCTTCTGGCGCGGGACGAGTATCACGGCAGTAGCCTTGGTTTTGGCATCTTTTCTCTTTTTTTCCCCGCTTTGGTTTGGCCTTCCCCTCAGTCCCGGCGGATTTTACGCCCGCATGTGGTTTCGCCCCACGCCGACCCCGCTCTTTTGCTTTAGCCCCCAGGCCTGTGAGCGAGCACCCCTACGCCTGCCACCCGTCCCCGGCCTGAACTGGATTTGAGAAAGGCATGGTAAGCTTTGTGAAGTTCGTTTCGTGAAATGCTGCCCGCTGTTACCAAAAAATAGGGTATGGTTCGCGAAACCCTTGTGGTGGAGGTATGTGGAAACGTCATGGACCGATCCTGCCCGAGTCCTGCCAACTCTCCCCGCCGTCCACCGGCCTATACAGGGCAAGCTGTCCCGGTTGGGGTAATCGGGGTCGGCAACATGGGCCAGCACCACACTCGCGTGTTCAGCTTGATGAAGGATGTGCGGGTCGTGGGGGTAGCCGATATCAATGTGGAACGGGGATTGGATGTGGCCAGCCGCCACCGCGTTCATTTCTATGAGGACTACCGCGATCTGCTGCCCCACGTAGCTGCCGTGGCCATCGCCGTACCAACGGTTCTCCACCACGAGGTGGGCATGGCCTGCCTAGAGGCCGGCGTCCATGTGCTGATCGAAAAGCCCATCGCCGCCAGCATCAGCGAAGCAGAATCGCTGGTGAACCGAGCTGCCGATTGCAACTGTATTTTGCAGGTGGGGCACATCGAGCGCTTCAGTCCCGTTTTCCAGAAGCTGGGCCAAGTCTTGCAAAGCGAGGAGCCGCTGGCTTTTGAGGCCCACCGCCTCAGCCCCTATTCCGACCGCGCCAGCGACGTGTCGGTGGTGTTTGACCTGATGATCCACGACATCGACCTGTTGTTGGAGCTGATCCCGTCTCCTGTGACCCAAATTACCGCCAGCGGCAACCGCGCCTCTAAGTTGGGCTACCTCGACTACGTCACCGCCACCCTCACTTTTGCCAACGGCGTCATTGCTACCCTCACCGCCAGCAAGGTCACCCACCGCAAGGTGCGCAGAATTGCTGTCCACTGCAAAAATGCCTTGGTAGAAGCGGATTTTTTGCACAACGAGATCTCCATCTATCGCCAGGGATCCGCCAGCAGCAGCAGCGACTACGGACAGATGCCCTACCAGCGGGATTGCTTGATTGAGAAAGTCCACACCGACAATATCGACAAGCTCCATGCCGAGCTGGAGCACTTCATTAACTGTGTGCGCGGGGGCAATCAGCCCTCTGTGGGTGGGGAGCAGGCTCTGAAGGCTTTAAAGCTGGCCTCGGAGGTAGAGCGGATTGCTCTGGACGGATGTGCCTGGAGCGAAGCCAAGCCCCGCCGCAGCCTTTTATCTTAGTCCATCCCACCAACAAAGTCATTTCAAGTAGCAATAAAACAGTTCGTTACGTCGTTATTGCTGGGCAACGCTGTCGAGAACGCGCTGCTCCAACTTCCCTCTCCCTTTGGGAGAGGGGGCGGGGGTGGCTGCCGCAGAGCACTTAGGCGGCCTCGCAGTCGATCCCCTCAGAGCGCTTGCCATCCTCAGGCATGAGGGCCAAACCTGAAGATGTGAAACGTGGCAGCTCGGTCCATGCGCGTTCTCCGTTTCAAATTTCTTCTAAGATGCGAAATTGCACATGGTTAATGGCTAGCTCTCCAATCGAGGCTTGATCGGTGTTGATCGTCTCAAACGGGATCCCTTTGGCGATCTCGGCATGGGTCCAGGGCAGGCCCATAAAGTAGCGCTGCGGATAGGGGCGCTCCCCCCGATCGTCGGGGTTTGACTCCATCGGCACCCAACCCCAACCGGGCAGGTAAAACTCGATCCACACGTGGTTGTATTGGGGAAACAGCGGGATCCCTTTCAGTTCGGGGTGGGGAGGACACTTGTAGCGCCCCACCGTGCGGCAGGGGATCCCATTGAGGCGGGCCAAGGCCAGCAGCACCCCCACATATTCGCCGCAGGAACCGGAGCCACGCCGCAAAACCTCATCCGGCGGGTCGATGCGGGAGGTGACCCGGTAGGAAAGCTTGTCGTAGACATAGGCGCGAATGTTAAGCATTTTGCGCAGCAGGTTGGTCTCGCTGCCGACGGCCCGCCGCGCCGCCTCCCGGACAATCGCAGTGTCCATAGCCAGGTAATCATCGTCCACCAAGTAGCGATCCCGCAGATCCGGGGGCACGGCGGCCTCTTCTACATCCAGCGGATCGATGCAGTACTTGATGCTGTAGAGATCCAGCACCGCCCGCCAGCCAAAGAGGCGCACCTCATCGGCCCCCAGGGATCCCAGCGAAAACACCGCCACCTGTTGGCCGGCTTGCTCCTCCAGCTCAAACGGCAGGCCTACCCAGTGGAGGCTGCGCACCCGTTGGCGAGGGCTGTTGCAGGGCAAGGCAATCCGCCAGACCAAATCGGGCAGGGCGCGCGGCTCTTCTTGGGCAATTTCTTCCATATAGGTCAGCTCCACCCGGTAGCCGTGGGAAAGGGTGTAGGTGGCGCGCTCCCCCAGGCGCTGGGGCTGAAAAACCACCGAACAAGCAATGGCGGGATCCGTGGACTTGCTGCTGCTGACCCAAGGGGGGTCTGGGGGGGGATCCAAGGGCCGCAGGCGCAGGGGGGCCACCCAGGTTTTGTTGCGCAAGGCCACCGACAAGGGATCCGGAGCGTTGGGGTTGTCGTGGATATAGGCTTCTTCGTGGGCGTAGGCCACCCAGAGTTGTCCCCGCCAATGGGCCAAGCCGGTCGGCCCAGGAGAAGGGGTGAGGATGCGGGCCAATTCCCGCCCGGTCTGGCGCTCCAGCACGTAGATCGTCTCTTCCACCCGATCGCTCACCCAAAGGTAGTCTCCCTGTACCGCAATCTGTTCTCGGCCAATCCCAGGGGCGGGCATCTCCTGCACAATGAGCCCACGACCGGGATCCAGGTGCAGGAGCTTTTCCCGTTTGTAGCAGGTGGCATAGAGGTGGCGGCTGCCTGTGTGGGGATCGATCCAAAGGGCGATCCCTTCGATGGGGCAGGGGCACCCGCACACTTGAAAGGCTTCCAGGGATCCCGGTTGCTGCAGTGCGGCCATGGGAATGCGCAAGATTTGCCCCTCCTGCTCCCGGCCACGACTCTGTCCCGCTGGCGCGGCCAGCCAGATCCAAGCTTGCTCCCCCTCTGACTCTATCCACAAACCATAAGCACCTTGGAAAGAATGGACGTGATGGGGGTTGAGCAGCAGGGTGTTGTGCTCCTGGATTTCTACTAAATAGCCCCTCACCCGATCCAGGCCCAACAGGCGCTCTCCCCAGGTGGCCAAGCCTTCCAGAGCGACCAACCCCAGGGGTTGTAGAGGAGCTGCAGTTGCCTGTGGCCGCCCAGAGAGGGGCCACCAAGCGGGCTGGGATACCGTGGAATCCGGATTTTTCTGAGCATCCAGATCGCTTGCCGAGTGGATGGCAACCATGGAGGCTTCCTTGCCTGCGAAGAGGCCAGCCTGCTCACGCAATCTACATTGGCAACAGGCCCAGGCCAGTACGACTGCCAACATTGTAGGATGTGCTCCCTTTTGGCTCCACCCCAAGGGATCCCTGGCCGTTTGTGTTGTCTGCCAGTCCTGCCGGGGACAGAGAATGCTACGATGACAAGCATTTTGTTATCAGCAAGGTCGGGAACCAGAAACCATGGAAAACAATCTGGCCTTGGCAGTTGGCGGCCTGGTGGCCGGGATCCTGGCCGGTTTTTTGGGCATTGGCGGCGGCACGATCCTGGTGCCCTTGCAGGTGAGCTTGGGGATCCCACCGGTTCAGGCTGTGGCCACCAGCAATCTTTCCATTGTGATGACCTCGATGGCGGGCAGCGTCCAAAACTGGCGCATGGGCTTGCTGGATCTGAAGCGGGTCATCTGGCTGGGGATCCCGGCGTTGCTCACGGCGCAGGTGGGAGCGAGCATCGCCAGCCGCATGCCCAGCCATCTGCTGTTGGCCGCCTTCGGGGTGTTGCTGCTGGCCAACACTTACCTGGTGGAGCTGCGCAAAACGGTGGCCACCCAAGCCTTGGAGACAGAGTTCTCGCCTGCTGCTCAAGTGCGGATGTCTCCCTGGTTGGCCCGCCTCCTGACCGGTGGCGCTGCCGGCTTGTTGGCCGGACTGTTCGGCATTGGCGGTGGGGTGATCATGGTGCCCATGCAGATCCTGCTGCTGCAAGAGACGATCAAGGTGGCGATTCAAACCAGTTTGGGGGCGATCGTGATCACAGCCGTTGCTGCCACCGCCAGCCATGCGGGTCTCAGCGATTGGATCTGGAATGGGCTGGGGTTTGGGGACGGCACCATCCACCGGAATGTGCGTTGGATCCCAGGCTTGATCCTGGGGACAGGCGGGTTAATCGGTGTGCAGATCAGCACCCGCACCCTGCCCAAGTTGCCCGATGAAACGGTCAGCCTGCTGTTTCGGGGCTTTCTGGCTATTCTTTCTCTCTACATTTTTTGGCAAGCCTGGCAAAGCTACCGAGTTCTGTGAAGCGATCCTGGTCTGCCCCAGCAGTCAGGACAGGAGTCCTGGTTCCAAATTATCCGGCGTCGCTCCCAACCTTCGGGCCTGCAATTTAGGGGGCGAGGTGGTTTTGAATGCCAGTTTAAGCCCAGCTGGGGCATACTAAGCCCAGAGTGGGCGCACAGACCTGCGTGTCTTCGCCGTTGACCCTTGTAGCCTAGTGCAGTGAAATAGAGACATTGATGTAACAACAGGGTGGGTGGCCCAGCAGCATGAACGACCTTCCTACTCCTTTTACTGCTCGTCGTGGTGGCGTCAGCAAGGCCCTGGCCATCGCCAACGCCAGCATCACCCCCTTTGGCCGCAAGCTAAAAGAGCTGGGCTTTGCCGACGACAAGCAAATCCAGGACATTCAAAATGCCCTCAAAGCCAATCGCGAAGGGGGCAGCAAGGCCCTAGCTCTGGTGGTCAAAGAGATTGCCGGCAGAGAGATCACCCCCGACCTGGAGCGGGCCTACAAGCGGCAGCAGCTCTTTGAGCTAAAAATCATCTACGGGATCCCCTCCCTCGACATCGATCTGGAGCCGGTGGAGATCTCGGAGATGATCGGGCTCATCGACTCGCTCTTGCCCCTTGATATTTGCAACCGCTACAAGTTCTTGCCCGTCCGCCGCCAAGACAACCAGGTGCTGGTGGCGATGGTCAAGCCGGATAACCTGCAGGCGCTGGACGACATTCAGCGGCGCTTCCGCATCCAGGGGCTGAAGCTGCAGCGGCGGGTCTTCACCCAGCGGGATTTCGAGGCCCTGATCAACCGCTACATGGACGCGCAGGCGGAGCTGTTGGCCATCAAGGGCATCAACGACGCGGCTGCCGCCCAAGAGGAAGAAGAGGTGGTGGTCAACACCGCCGAAATCGATCTGGACGCCATCGAGGATACTACCGTCGATGAGGCCAGCGAGGGATCCCTGGAGCAGCAGCTCAAGTCGGCAGACGATGCCCCGATCATCAAATTGGCCAACCAAATCCTGATTAAGGCACTGCAGGACGGTGCGTCTGACATCCACATCGAGCCGCAAGAAGAATACCTGCGCATCCGCTTCCGCAAGGATGGGGTGCTGCGGCAGGCTTTTGAAAACTTTCCCAAAAAGATCGTCCCCGCCCTCACTGCCCGCTTCAAGATCATCTCCAACCTGAACATTGCCGAGCGGCGGATGCCCCAGGATGGACGGATTCGCCGGGTCTTCAAGGGGCGTAAGGTGGACTTCCGCGTCAGCACCCTGCCCTCCCGCTATGGGGAGAAGATCGTGCTGCGGATTCTGGACAACTCCGCCACCCAACTGGGTTTGGATAAGCTGATCACCGACCCGGAGACTTTGGCCAGCTTTAAGGAGGTTGTCAGGAGACCCTTTGGCTTGATCTTGGTAACCGGGCCCACCGGATCCGGGAAAACCACCACCCTTTACTCAGCTCTGGCGGAAGTGAACGATCCCGGCATCAACATCAGCACCGCCGAGGATCCCATCGAGTACTCCCTGCCGGGGATCACCCAGGTACAGGTGATCCGCGAGAAAGGCATGGACTTTGCCATGATCCTGCGCGCCTTCTTGCGGCAAGACCCGGATGTCATCCTGGTGGGGGAAACCCGCGACCACGAGACGGCCAAAACCGCCATCGAAGCCTCCCTTACCGGCCACCTGGTGCTGACCACCCTGCACACCAACGATGCCCCCGGTGCTATCGCCCGCTTGACGGAGATGGGGATCGAGCCTTTTATGATCTCCAGCTCGCTGTTGGGGGTGCTGGCCCAGCGCTTGATGCGTCGGGTATGTACCGAGTGTCGGATCCCGTACCATCCCACCGCTGAGGAGCTGGCCCGCTATGGTCTCAGCCTCAGCGGTGATGGGGAGCAGCTCACCTTCTACAAAGCCAACAAGCTCTCCCCCAAAGAGGTGGAACAGCGCAAGGCCACCGGCAAGCCCATCTGCGAGAAATGCGGGGGCGTGGGCTACAAAGGCCGGGTGGGGGTCTATGAGTTCATGCGCATGAACGACCGCCTGGCGGATTTGATCAACAAAGAAGCTCCCACGGAGGTGATCAAAGAAGCAGCGGTGGAAAGTGGCATGAAAACCCTGTTGGCCTACAGTCTGATGTTGGTGAAGCAGGGCCTCACCACGCTGGAGGAGGTGGATCGGGTAACCCTCACCGATAAAGGATTGGAAAGCGAGCTGAAAGCCCGCGCCAAGGCTCTCAGCACCTGCCGCAACTGCGGTGCCGCCCTGCATGTAGACTGGATGGACTGCCCCTATTGCCTGACGCCGAAGTTTTAGAAAACCGGGCTTGTCACTTGACGAGGCTGAGGTGCCGACTATAACAGTCCTAGACAGGGATCCTGTACCGTTGTTTCTTCAACATCGCTTTGGCCGACGGCTCTTTGGATAGATAGCTTTACTGACTTCTACTGACTTTGGAGAACCCAACCCTATGCCCCAACTGATGATCGAAGACTTGATGGAGGCAATCGTCCAGAAGGGCGGTTCCGACATTCATATTTCGGTGGGTTTGCCCCCCTACTTCCGCATCAATGGCGAACTCCAGCCAACAGAGCACGAGCCCCTCACGCCTGAAGAGGTGCAGCGGCTCATCTTCAGCATGTTGAACAACACCCAGCGCAAACACCTGGAGCAGAACTGGGAGTTGGACTGCTCCTACGGCGTGCGTGGGATCGGTCGCTTCCGCGTCAACGTCTATCGTGACCGCGGCACCTATGCCTGCGCGATGCGGGCGCTGGCCTCTGAGATCCCCAACATCGACAAGCTGGGCCTGCCGGATGTATGCAAAGAAGCCGCCCGCCTGCCACGGGGTCTGGTGCTGGTGACCGGCCCCACCGGATCCGGCAAATCCACTACGCTGGCCTCCATGATCGACATGATCAACCGCGAGCGGGCCGAGCATATCCTCACCATCGAGGATCCTATTGAATACATCTACACCCCCATTCGCAGTATTGTTCACCAGCGGCAGTTGGGGGAAGACACCAAGAGTTTTGCCAATGCCCTACGGGCGGCCATGCGGGAGGATCCGGATGTGATCCTGATCGGGGAGATGCGGGATCTGGAAACCATCCAGTTGGCCATTACCGCCGCCGAGACGGGCCACCTCTGCTTTGCCACGGTGCACACCAGCTCTGCTGCCCAGACGGTGGATCGCCTGGTGGACGTGTTCCCGCCGGAGCAGCAGCAACAAATCCGCGTGCAGCTCTCCAACTCCCTCAAAGCCGTCTTCTCGCAAACTTTGGCCCGCCGCCTCAACCCCAAGCCAGGAGAACCGGGGCGGGTGCTGGTGCAGGAGATCATGGTGGTGACGCCGGCCATCGCCAACTTGATTCGGGAGGGCAAGACCGCCCAGATCTACTCGGCCATCCAGACAGGGGGTAAGCAGGGCATGAAGACCCTGGAGCAGGATCTGGCCAACCTCTACCTGCAGGGCAAGATCGACTTCGATACGGCCATGTCCAAGACCTCTCGCCCTGAGGAGTTGCAGCGACTTTTGGGCAACGTCTCCGGGCCATCGCCAGCCGCGGCAGCTCAACACCAGCGGCCCGCAGCGGCTGCCGCCCGTCGCTAAACGCTGGCTCCAGGGATCCCTGGCTGAGAGTTCCTCGCCAACCTCTGGCCGCCGGCCCCATTTGTAGCTAAGCTCTAGCTGAAGAGAGCGTCGGTTTGTCTAAGGTTGCGAGACTGAGCCAAGGGATCCCATTCCGGCGTGTCGAACTAACGATCCAAGCAGGGGTAAGCCATGCCGCGCTACAAGGTTCGGGGGCTAAAGGCCGGTCAGCCGGTGCGCCTGACAGTGGTGGCCAACAATTTGACCGAGGCCCGCGCACGGCTGCGCCGGGAGGGCGTTTTTGCCAAACAGGAAGACATCCAGGAAGAAAAGCCCTTCTTCTCCCTGGATACCTCTTTTGATTTCTCGATGATGGGATCCATCGACATTCGCGACAAGGCGGTGTTCTCGCGGCAATTTGCTGCCCTGATCAACGCCGGCGTGTCGATGGTGCGCTCCCTAACCATTATGGAGGAGCAGACCGGCAACCCCAAGCTCAAGAAATACCTGCGGGCGATTCGAGCGGAAGTGGAGGCGGGGAAGAACCTGTCCGATTCCATCCGCCCTTATCCGGATGCCTTTGACGGCCTCTACTGCAGCATGGTGCAGGCGGGGGAGGTGGGCGGTGTGCTCGACGAGGTGCTCAACCGGCTGGCCAAGCTGCTGGAGGACATGGATCGCCTGCAGAAGCAGATTAAATCGGCCATGACCTACCCGGTGGTGGTGACCATTTTGGCCGTCTTAATCTTTTTGGGCATGGTGCTGTTCATCTTGCCCACTTTTGAGAGCATCTACAACGACTTGGGGGGGGAGCTGCCCGCCTTTACCCAGTTTTTTATCAACATCAGCAAGTTCCTGCGCACCCCCCAGTACAGCTTAGGCCTGGTGGGCTTTTTGGTGGCGGTCTTTTTTGCTTTCCAGCGCTTTTACCGCACCCCCGCCGGCAAGGAGACCATTGATGCTCTGGCCCTCAAGCTCCCCATTTTCGGGGACCTGATCCAGAAATCGGCGGTGGCCCGTTTTTGCCGCACCTTTGGGGCCCTCACCCGCTCCGGGGTGCCGGTGCTGACTTCTTTGGAGATCGTGCGCGACACTTCCGGCAACCAGGTGGTGGCCAACGCCATCGACGCTGCCCGCCAATCCATCTCAGAGGGGGGGCAGATCGCGCCGGCCCTGGATAAGGCCAAGGTCTTCCCGATCATGGCCATCCAGATGATCAGCGTGGGCGAAGAGACGGGGGAGCTGGATGCCATGTTGATGAAGACGGCGGACTTCTACGAGCTGGAGGTGGAGGAGGCGGTGCGCGCCCTCACCAGCTTGATCGAGCCGCTGATGATCGTGATCTTGGGCGGGATGGTGGGCTGCATCATCGTGGCCATGTACCTGCCCATGTTCAACGTGTTTGAGCTGGTGAAGTAGCGACTGAATCCCCAGGGCAACCAGAACCCATCGGGAGGAGGAAGGGATCCATGCTGCGGCGGTGGTTGGTGGCCCTGGTGGTGTTTTTGGGAGTGGGGCTGGCGGTCTTGCTTTCGGAACAGCCGACGGGATCCCTGCTGGGGCGGGTGGAGCTGCCGGCAGGGGTGGCGCCGGGGAACGTCCAGGTGATTGCCGCCGGCCCGGTGAGCCGCAGCATCAGCCCGTCTGCGGAGGGCGAGTACCGCCTGGATCGATTGCCCGTTGGGGAATACCGGGTGACGGTGCGGGGATCCGGCCTAGAGACGGTCTCCAGCGAGAGACCCGTGCAGGTGCGGGAAGGGGCGATAGCTTCTGCTCCTCTCCTACGCCCGCAGCTTCTGCCCCCCAGCCTCTACCTCTACAGCCTCAGCTCGGTGTTCACGACCGCAGAGCCGGCACGGCTGCAGTGGCGGGCCAGTGGCCTGGGAGCGGTGCAGTTTGCCCTCTACCGCTTTTCCCTGGCTGATTTGGAAGGATCCCCTTTCTTGCGGGATCTGGCCGATGCTGGCTATGGATCCCTGGCTCCGGATTTGTATTCCATCCTGCGAGGAGAGCTGGTGCGCCGTTGGCAGCAGCCGCTGGGGGGAGAAGAGCTGACCCGCACCCTGGAGCTGGGGATCCTGCCGCCGGGGGCCTACTGGCTGGAGGCGGAAGGCCAACAGCCGCGGCAGGCGGCGGCGCCGCTGCCTTGGGCGGGGGAGTGGCTTTTGGTGAGTGACCTGGGCCTCATCCAGAAACAGGATGCCAGCCAGTTGGTGGTGCAGGCGGTGCATTTGCGGGAATTGCGTCCTCTGCCGGGGATCCAGATCCAAGTTTTCGGGGAGTGGAGGGATCCCCTCATTGCCACCACCGACGAGGAGGGGCTGGCCCGGTTTAGCTTGCCGACAGGGGAGAGATCCTCGCTGGTGGTCTATGGCCACAGCGCCGACAACACGTTGCAGGCTTTGTCCCGCAGCTATGCCTATGGCTGGAACCAGCCCCACCGCATCTACGCCTACACGGATCGTCCCCTCTACCGCCCCGGCCAGACGGTCTATTTTCGCGCCCTGGTGCGGGAGCACGACCGCCTCACCTCGGCAGGCCAGCCGGTGCAAGTAACCCTCACCGCCCCCGACGGCGATGTGCTGGGCGAGCAAACCCTGGCCACCAACGCTTTCGGCAGCGTCCACGGGCAGTTTCAATTGCCGGAGGAAACCCCCCTGGGCAGCTACGGCCTGGAGTGGCGGGTGGCCGGGCCGCAGGGATCCAGCCGCGAGTACACCGCCTTCGAGGTGGGAGCCTACCGCAAACCGGAGTTTGAGGTGAGGGTGGTGCCCGACCGGCCTTGGCTGGTGCGGGGGGGATCCCTGAAGGTACAGGTGGAGGCCGAGTATCTTTTCGGGGCGCCGGTGGCCGCTGCCCAGCTTCGCTACTGGGTTTACAGCAGCCCCGACTGGAGCCTGCGCTACGGGCTGTTGCCCCATTCGGGGGCAGAAGACTATTTTGCCGGCGACCTGGGAGAGGAGCAGGGCTACTACGGCGGCTACGGGGGGCTGGTGGCGGAAGGAGCAGGGGTGACGGATGCCCAGGGGCGGGCGGAGTTTCGCCTGGAGCGCCTGTTGCAGGATCTGGACTGGGAGGAAGACAGCTACTGGGGCCCGCAGGAGGTGCAGCAGTTGCGCATCGAGGTGGAGGTGAGTGATATCAGCCGCCGCAGCGTGACCGGAACGGCACGGGCCTGGGTGACGGCCGGCCAATTTGCCCTCTTTGCCGAGGCCGATCGCCACCTGCCCGCTCCAGGGGATGTCATCACCTACCGGCTGCAAGCCCGCGACTACGACGGCCAACCGGTCAGCACCGCCGGGGAGCTGAGCCTGGAGCGCTGGCGCTGGGATCCCCAGAGCAGCGTCTACCGACGGCAAGCCACTCTGCTGCGGCAATCTTTTCAGGTTGTCAACGGCGAGGGCAGCCTGGTTCTGCGCCTGCCCGCCGACCTGGAGCCGGGAGACTACCGGGTGCGGCTGACGGCCCAGGATCCTCGTCGCTACCGCGTGCAGGAGGTAGACCATCTCTGGGTGGTGGAGCCGGGCAACCCCCTGCCAAGTTGGGGATCCCTGCCCAGCCTGGAGGTGGTGGCGGATCGCCAGATCTACGAAGTGGGGGAAGAGGCCCAGCTCCTGATCGTCTCGCCGCTGCCGGATCTGCCGGTGCTGGTGGGTCTGGAGGGATCCCGGCTGCACCAGGTACAGGTGCTGCGCCTGCAGGGGCATACGGCCACCCTGCGCCTGCCCATCCGGGAGGAGTATCGCCCCAACCTCTACGTCACCGCCACCGTCCTCGGCCCGGAGCGGCGGCTGTACCAGAACGAGGCTCTGCTGCGGGTCTCGCCGTTGGATCGCTTTTTGCAGGTGGAGCTGCAGACGGATAAGCCCACTTATCAACCAGGGGAGACGGCCCAAATTCAAATCCGCACCCGCAACGCCCAAGGGCAGCCGGTCAGCGCCGAGGTGGGGTTGGGGATCGTGGACAACGCCCTCTACCTGCTGCGGCCCGACTTCACCCCCGATATCCGCCGCTTCTTCTACGGGCGCCAGGACAACCAAGTTACCACCACCACCTCTTTCCCTCAGCAATACCCCGGTGGTGCCGACAAGCTGGCCGGCCAGGTGCGGGAAGACTTTCGCGATACCGCCGCCTGGTTCCCGGATTTGGTGACCGATGCCGATGGCTTAGCCCAGGTCCAGGTGCGCTGGCCGGACAACCTGACTACCTGGCGCTTGACCGCCCGCGCCGCCACCGCCGACACCCAGGTGGGCTCCGCCCTAGCCACCGTCGCTGTCAGCAAAGACCTCTTGGTGCGCCTGGCCACCCCCCGCTTTTTCCGGGTGGGGGATCGGCTCACCTTGGCGGCCATCGTGCAAAACCGCACCGGTCAAGCCCAAGCAGTGGAAGTGGGGCTGGAAGTGCCCGGAAACCTAGAAGTGCAGGGCCCCCAACGGCAACGCCTGACCGTGCCCGCCCAAGGGGCGGAGCGGGTGGAATGGCCGCTGCAGGTGCTG
This sequence comes from Synechococcus sp. H55.8, assembly GCF_047462375.1. Classification (NCBI taxonomy): domain Bacteria; kingdom Bacillati; phylum Cyanobacteriota; class Cyanophyceae; order Synechococcales; family Synechococcaceae; genus Synechococcus; species Synechococcus sp. H55.8. Next base: position 27,066 of record NZ_JANSJC010000020.1, read on the forward strand.
GGGGCCGGCGATACCCCTGTGCGGGTTTGGGCGCAAGGGGAGGGGCTGCAGGATGCGCTGCAACTGCGGATCCCCAGCCAGCCCTTGGGAGCAGTACACCGCTTCTTCCAAACGGGGCGGCTGCAGGCGAACAGCCTTGAGCTGCCTTTGGATTGGCCGGCCACTTGGGTGCCGGGATCCCGACACCTGCATCTGGAACTGGCCGCCAGCCCGGCAGCGGAGCTTTTGGGGCCGTTGGACTATCTCGTCCAGTTCCCCTACGGCTGCACCGAGCAGACCTTGAGCCGCTTTTTGCCCGCCTTGGCGGTGGCCCAGGCCAGCAAGCAGTTGGGCTTGAACCTGCGCTCGCCCACCCTGGAGCGGCTGCCGCGGGTGGTTCGAGCCGGCCTGCAGCGGCTGGAGGACTCCCAGAACTACGACGGCGGCTGGGGCTGGTGGGCCTACGACACCAGCAACCCCTACCTGACCGCCTACATCCTGCAGGGCTATCATCTCGCCCAGGCCGCTGGCTATGCCCTCAAGGAGTGGCGGGTGCAGCGGGCTTTGGAGTACCTGGCTGGGCAGCAGTTCCAACCCCTCTCCCCCGATCTGCGGGCCTTTGTGGCCTACAGCCTGGCCCTCTGGGATCCGGCGCTGGTGACTGCCGAGCTGCCGCCGCCGCCGCAGCTTTCCACCTTTGGCCTGGCCTACCGCGGGCTGGCCGCCCTGCAACAGGGCCAGCGGGATCCCGCCCAAGCGGCTCTGGATGAGGTTCTAGAGCGGCGGCAAAGGGATCCCCAGGGGCGCTGGTTTCTTCCTGCCGCCTCCGCCCCGCCAACCGGCGAGCGCTCCACCTACGACGACCTGGAGGTGGCCGGGCCCCTCTTGCAACTGGCCGTGCGCCTGCAGGATGGCCGCGCTGGCGAGATCGCCACCGCCCTTCTCCAGCAGCGGCAGGACAACCGCTGGCGCACCACCAAAGCCACCGCCGACGCCCTCCTGGGCCTGGTGGCCTACTACCAAGCCCAGCAACAGCAACAGCCTGGCCCCGGCCAGGTGCGGGTGTTGGAGGAGGTGAGCGGAGCTGAACTGGCGCGTTGGCAGGCCGGCGGTGCGGATCCCCGCCAGGTGCTGGACTGGGACGACGCCGAAGTGAGCACCCTGCGCCGCCTGCGTTTGGAAAAATCCGGCCCCGGCCCCCTCTACTACAGCTTGAGGGGAGAAGCTTTTGTTCCCAACCCTCTGCCCTCTCAAAGCCAAGGCTTTGCCGTCGGCCGCAGCTACTTCCGCCTACAGCCCCAACCCCAAGCCAATGGAGAGATCCGCTACCGAGAACAGCTCCTGCGCCCCGGCGAGGCGGTGCGCGCCGGCGAGGTGCTCCTGGCCCGGCTGACGGTGGAAGCTGAGCGCGATAGCCACTATGTGGTGATCGAGGATCCCTTGCCCAGCGGCGCCGAGATCACCTCCCAGGATCCGCGGCTGCTCACCGGCTCGGCCCCCGACTACTGGTGGGACTGGTTTTGGACCCATCAAGAAAACCGCGACGACCGCGTGGCCTTCTTCAGCACCGAGCTCAGGCAGGGCCGCCACGAGTTCGTCTACCTCTTCCGTCCAGAGATCCCCGGCCAGTTCCAGGTGGCCCCTGCCCTGGCGGAAGAAATGTACGATCCCAGCCGCTATGGCCGCAGCGCCAGCCACTCCCTCAGCGTTCTTCCCTAAAGATGCCTGTTACAGCCACCTGACCGAAAACAGCGTCAGTGTTGCGCGAGGGCTGAGGCGATGAGGCATTGAGCACGGCTGGGGCGGCCCCAAAGCACCTGCTCCTGTTTGTAGACAACCATGCCGGGCGGGGATCCCTTCGGTTTGAACACCCATTTCGGGCGGGTATACACCACCGGCACCTGTTCGCTGAGGCGACCGCGGCTGAAATGAGCCGCCAAATCGGCAGCCGCCTGCAGATCCTCGCTTTCGGCCACGGCGCCGGGGGGCAAGCGCAGCAGCACATGGCTGCCGGGGATCTCCTGGGCGTGAAACCACCAATCGTGTTCCTGGGCCACGCGAAAGGTCAGTTGGTCATTTTGCAGGTTGTTGCGCCCCACCCAGATGGGGAAGCCACTGGGGCTGGTAAAGCGATGGGGGTTGAAGGGTTGTGGTGGGGAATGCTTTGATCCCATCCGTGAGGATTCTGTCCCGCTGTGGCGAGCAGGACTCTCCAAGTAGCGCTGTTGGATCAGCTCGGTCTCAATTTCCTTGAGGGCGGCCAAGTCTTGGGGATCCCGATAGGTTTCCAGATGCTGCAGAGACGCTTCCACCTGCTCCAGGTATCTGATCTCCTGCTCTACCGCCTCTTGCAAAGGCCGCACAGCTTCCTGAGCCCGTTTTTGTTTGCGGTGCTTGCGGTAGTAGGCTTGGGCATTGAGAATGGCATTTTTCTCCGGGTCGAGCGGGATCTTGATCGTCTGGCCGCTGGCAAAATCTGGCAGCTCGATGTGGTGCAGCCCTGGCCGCCAGAGGTGGAGGTGGGCCATCAACAAGTCGGCAGCTCGTTTCGAGGCTTCCGCTTGGGTGGATTCGGCCAGCATCGTCTCAAATTGCTCTCGCCGCTGATAGAGCTTTTTCAGCAGGGTGGACACCTTTTGCAGCAGGCGGTGGCGCTCTCGCTCAAACTGTTCGCGGTTGAGCTGAGCTTGGTAGTAGTCTTCCAGAAGTTGGTGCAAGGACTCCGTCGGAGGGCTGACGGGACGGCTTGCCCAACCGAGGACGGTGTATCCCTGGGGAGTGGGCGCCGGCTCAAACCGGCCTGTTTCCAGACGGGTGAGCCAGTCCTGCCACCTGGCAAACAGCGCCTGCCAATCATGGACAGACAGGTGATCGCTGGGGGTCTGCGGCGGGATCCCAGCCTGATGACACATCGCTTCCACCAAATGCCGACTGAGACCGCGATAACCGTGCAACAGCCGTTGGCCGATGGGGCCGGGGATCAAGGCGATGCGTTCTTGCCAAGAGGAGAAAGGCTCGGATCGCTGTGGGATCGGCGCAGTCAGGGCTGGAGGGGACTCGTAGGGAAGGCCCGGCTGCACCGGACGCACCCGCGATTGCCGCTCGCTCACCCCATGGCCGCTGGCCAAAATCAGGCCTGCCTCGTCCACCAAAATGGCGTTGCTGTGCTTGCCCATCACCTCTAGGTAGAGATGGCGCTGCGGGGGATCCCCGGGCCGAGGGGCAAAGCGACAGTCGATCACCCGTTCCCACTCGTCTGTGAGAGCCAGCTCCGTCAGCGCCAAACCCCTCAGTTGCCGTTGGAGAAACTGGCTAAATTGAAAGCCGTCCGGCTCTTTGGCAGGAGGCTGACAGAGGTGGAGACGCGCCGCTTGGGGATGCCAGCACAACAGCAGGCAGGGGCGGGCAGTGAGCGTGCGCAAACCGATGACCACCGTCCACAGATCGGTCTGTTGGACCCATTCCACGCGGGCGGGCAACCAAGAATCCCGCCCTGCCGCTGCCCCCGTCAGATCCGCCAGCACCGCACGCAGGGTGGTCAGATCAACCGGCTGCATCCCTGTTGCTCCTGGTCGCTACCCAACCCTTGAGGGTTCACTCACGGCCTAATCTTCGTCCTCCTCTTCTTCGTCATCCTCGCCTTCCCATTCCTCGTCCAGATCCAGCAGCAGAGCATAGAGCTGATCGAAAAGCTCTGGAGGCTCATCCGGGGTGAGCAGATAGGGATCCCCTTCCTCGGGCAAAGCAGCATAGATCAAAACGGGATCCAGGGGAGCAAAGATGCCGTATTTCTTCTCTTGGTAGAAAAACGTAGCCAGCAGTTGAAACTCCTGGGCATCTTCTTCGCTCTCGCCCAGCTCGAACACATCTTCCTCTTCGACGGGGGGCAGCTCTCCCTGAACCGTAAGGATGTCAAAGCCATTCTGCTGCAAGGTCAGGTTCAACTCCCCCAAGACCGCCTGGATGGTGGGGATGGCAGCCTGTAGCTCTTCCGGATCCGGCTCGTCCAGGATCCCTTCCATGTCGGCGTCTCCGTTCACCGCCTGGTTGGGTTCCCCTTCCCAAACCAGCACTTTGATCACGGCATCGACAGGAGTGACCAGGGCATAGGTCTGCCCATCGATGACCACCTGCCGCAGAATCTCGCACTTGAGAGGCTGGTTCTGCTCGTCGCGGAGCATCAAGGTTTCATGCGATTCAGTCATTGAAAACAGCCCAGGTTAGGAAAGATGGGGGTGTACAGAAGCCCATTCTCCCATGTTCTGCCCCCTCGCAAAGTTCAGGGATCCCCTGCCAACTCGCCATCAGCACTTTGTGCTTCGGCTGCTCGTTCTGCCTGGGTTAGGGCTTCCAGGGCCAACAAAATCTCTTCTTCTCGGCGGGCGTAGGTGTCTTCGTCAATTTCTCCCAAATCTAGCTGGATTTGCAAGGCTGTAAGCTCTTTTTGCAGGTTTTCTTTGTTATCCAGTTGTGCTTCGGCGCGTTCTTGAATTTGCTCCGCTAGCCAAAGCAAGCTTTGGGCCGGCCACGTCAACAACTGCCAAACCATCTCACATCTCCCAAAGCTAATAAACAACCCCTGCGATCCTATCAACTCGGATCCTCAGATGCCGTCGCCCCAGCTTAGCGCAGAGAGGAGACTAATTGTCCCGGCAGTGCTGCTCGATCCAATCCATCAACTCCCCATCGGAATGGGTGCACAGCCGCTCCCCTGTAATCAGGTCTTGGACAGACCACCAGACCCTGCCGCTACCATCTACCCATTGACGCACGCGCAGCTCATCGCAAGCCGTCAAAACCGCTTTTAGGCTCTGCCAAAGGCGGCGCCATCCTCCAAACAGCGCTGGAGAGGAAGGATCCCTGCTGCCGTACTCGGCTGCCAGTTGCCGCTCCTCTTGCTCTAACAATTCCACCAAGCGGGTGTTGTTGGCCGCTCTGGCTGCTGCCAAACGATGGGCCAGGGAAGCTGCCATGTTGTGGCGATGGCGGGCAAGGAGACTCACCCCACCCCTTTCAGCGGCTGCATTCATGAGGCTGCTCTCCAGCATCAGGAGCTCTACACGATCAATCCTACCGAAAAATCTGTAGTTAAAGATACGGAAAATACCCAAACCATCGATAACGTGTTTTGGAAAGTGGGATTACGGTCATTCCGATCTAGACCCACCTCGGTGAAGCTGAACATTAGTCGGGCCTGCTAGGGATGGATGGTTCCGTCGGGGAGGATGGCCCCGCTCAAGTCAGCAAATCGATCCCAGCCGGGACTTAGTTTTGCGCCCGTTAGGTTTGCTCCCTTGAGAGAAACGTTCAGCAAGTCTGCCTCCTGCAGGTCTGCCCCGCTCAGGTCGGCTCCTTCCAGGTTTGCCCCCCTCAGGTCTGCTGCCCTTAAGTCGGCCCCGCTGAGGTTTTTCACATCAGCCTGGCCGTTAACAATCTCCCAGACCAGCCGCCACTTGGGATCCATCTGAGTTTCGGCAGAGACTAGGGATCCCTCTAGGCTGACCCGGCTCAAGTCGGCCCCGCTCAAGTTGGCTCCGCTGAGATCAGCCTGGCTCAGGTCAGCCCCGCTCAAGTTGGCTCCGTTGAGGTTGGCTGCTCTCAAGTTAGCCTGCTTCAAATTGGCCCGGCTCAGGTTGGCTCCGCTGAGGTTGGCCCCACTGAGGTCTAATCCTCTCAGATAGGTCTGGGCCAAGCTGGCCTCGCTTAGATCGACCCCTCGCAGATATGTTCCGTTTAGGTTAGCTCCGCTCAGGTTGGATCCTCTCAGACATGCCTGACGTATCCGGCTCAGGTTAACCCCCCTCAAGTTGGCTTGCCTGAGGTTGACCCCCGCCAGGTTAGCTTCACTCAGATCGGCTTCGGTTAAGTTGGCGTTGTCCAGGTTCGCTCCCCTTAAGTAGGCTCGGCTTAGGTTTGCGGAGCGCAAATCGGCCCCCTCTAAGTCGGCCTCGCCTAGGTATGCTGCACTCAGGTTTGCGCGGCTCAGCTTGGCCCTGCTCAGGCGTGCTGCTTTCAAGTTTGCCCGGCTTAGGTTGGCCCCCTCTAGGTATACCTCGCTCAGGTTAGCCCAGCTCAGATCAGCCCGGCTCAGGTCAGCCTGGTACAGACAGGCTGCTCCCCCCCTCTCTCCTTTCCCTAGGTCGGCTCCCCTCAAGTCTGCCCCACTTAAGTCAGGCCTATCTAGACTGGCTCCCCTCAGGTCAGCCCAGCGGAAGTCTCGCTCTCCGGCTCTGTATCTGGCTTGGATATCTTCGACTTTACGGAGAGGAAGCGGATGCGCTTTTGCTACCTGCACAAGCTCCGGATCCGCTGACTCCAGCAGTGTTTTCCAGGCTGCAAATTGAACTTTCCAAGCCAAACCTTTTTGCATGACGGTTTGGATAACAAGTTGAGCCCCTTTTTCGCCATATTGGAGCGCTTCCTCAATCGCTCGGATTCGCACTTCCAGATCGGGACTGGCTAGGTCTTGCTCAATAGCCACCAAGCCTCCCATGACCGGATCGGAGCCGGCCAGTTGCTGCCCACCCAGAACGGGATCAAAGGTTTCCGCCATCCCTACACCTCAAGTTAACCTTCCAACTACCTGCTGCTGCATAAGCCATAGGCCCGGTCAGTTTTGGCAATTACTTCAGCTCGGTAAGCTTCCAGCCCCCAAATCGACCACCAAAATCAGGGATCCCGTAGCCCAAAGCAGCCGCTGTCTGTTGGATCCCTGGGGAGCTAATGGTTTTGGTAGGGCTGCTACATCCCGCCAGAAGACCAGGACTGAGAACTTAGGAGGGGGAGGAGGGGAAAAACGAAGAGGGGCTGTCGACTTCGATGGGGCCCAGCCCTCTTTTTTGCACCAGCGTTCGCAGCTCCTGCACAAGTTGTTGGTCTTGGGAGGCCGTGCGGGCCCCGGACTCGGCAGCCCATGCTTTTAAGTCCTGAATCTGGTCGCGGGCGATGGCGGCCAGAGGAACGGTTTGGCGAATGGCGCTGAGGACGTCCTCCTGGGTAAACTCGCGGGGTGGATCCTGGTTGAAGGCCATGTGCATGGCATCGTAGATGGTCTGTTCAATTTCTGCCCCGCTGAAATCTTCGCTGGCCATGGCCAGCTCAGGGTAGGAGAAATCCCGCAAGCGGTTGGGCCGCAGCCGCTGGATGTGGACTTGGAAGATTTCCTCCCGCTCCCGTTGGTTGGGCAAATTGACAAAGAAAATCTCATCAAACCGGCCTTTGCGCAGCAACTCAGCCGGCAAGATGCGGACATTATTGGCGGTGGCAACAATAAAAACGGGTTTGGTTTTTTCCTGCATCCAGGTAATTAGGCTGCCGAAGACCCGCTTGCTGGTGCCCGAATCTCCTGAAAACTCGCTGTTGACGCCGCCAAAGGCCTTATCCAACTCATCAATCCACAAAACACAGGGGGCCATAGCTTCGGCAATTTGGATCATCTGGCGCACGCGGCTTTCACTTTCGCCGACGATCCCGCCGAAGAGTCGCCCCACATCCAGCCGGAGCAAGGGCATGCGCCACTCGCGGGCTATGGTTTTGGCACAGAGGGACTTGCCGGTACCCTGGATCCCGGCCAGCAAAATGCCCTTGGGGCTGGGCAAGCCATAGTCGCGGGCCTGGGCACTAAAGCTGTTGCGGCGCTGGCGAATCCAGGCTTTGAGGTTTTCCAGGCCGCCGACATTTTGCAGGGTCTCGGAGGGGTTGTAAAACTCCAGGATTTCCGTCTGGCGGATGTATTGCTTTTTCTCTTCCAGAACCAGGTCAATATCGCCCTCGCTGACCTTGCCTTTGGCGGCTAGGGCGCGGGCCAGGATCCGCTCAATGCGCTGCCGGGTCAGCCCTTGACAGGCTCGAACCAGTTGTTCCCGCGCTGGGCCGCTTAGCTCCAGTTGACGGGCAGGGATCGCGCGGGTAACGATCCGCTCAATTTCGTCGATGCTGGGCAGGGGAAAATCATAGACTACAATTTCCTCGCGCAGCTCGGCAGGGACAACGGCTTCTTGGCCCAGGAGGATGATGGACTTGCGGCTGTGGCGGCCCTCTCTGGCCAAGGTTTTTAGGTAGCGGATAACGGGATAGTTATCTGAGCGTTCTGGATTTCTCAGGGTGGGGTTTAGATCCTTGAGAACACAAATAACCGCCTCGTCCTCTTTGATAGCGCCGATGCGGCCCAGAGCAGGCATCAATTGACCTTTGTTTTGGCCGTTGTCTGACCAGCCAGAGACGATATCCCAGATTAGGAGTTTGCGCTTGGGTTTGAGAGAATCGGCCAGAACTTGTAGCAGCTCCTCTGCTGGGGCTTCTTCGGGAGTAACCAGGTAGATCAAAGGGTAGCGAGCGCGAACCACCAAGTCCAGCAGCGTGAGAATGTCTTGGTGATTGCTGGCAAAGGCGAGATCTAAGGAACTCATGGATCTAGCTGCTAGCTGTAGGTAGTCTAGCAAAGGGATCCGCCTAGGGATGGACAGTTCCGTCGGGGAGGATGGCCCCGCTCAAGTCGACAAATCGATTCCAGCCGGGACTTAGTTTTGCGCCCTTTAGGTTTGCTCCTCTCAGATCCGTGCCGTCCAGGTTTGCTTCCCTTAGCTCGGCCCCACTCAGGTTGGCTTGCCACAGGTCGGCCCCACTCAGGTTGGCTTGCCACAGCTTGGCCTCGCTCAGGTTGGCCCCGCTCAGGTTGGTCCCGCTCAGGTTGGCCCCGCTCAGGTCGGCCCCGCTCAGGTCGGCTCCACTCAGGTCGGCCCCGCTCAGGTTCTTGGCATTCGCCTGACCGTTGACAATTTCCCAGACCAGCCGCCACTTGGGATCCATCTGCGTCTCGGCAGAGACCAGAGTCCCCTTCAACGTGGCCCGGTGCAAGTCGGATCCCTGAAGATTCACTCCCCTCAGGTTCGCCCCGCTCAGGTCGGCCCAGTTCAGGTTGGCCCTGCTCAGGTCAGCCCTGCTCAGGTTGGCTTGCCACAGCTTGGCCCCGCTCAGGTCGGCCCCGCTCAGCTTGGCTTGGTTCAGGTTGGCCCCGCTCAGCTTGGCCGAGATCAAGTTAGCCCTGCTCAGGTCCGCCCCGCTCAGGTTGGCCCCGCTCAGCTTGGCCAAGATCAAGTTAGCCCTGCTCAGGTCCGCCCCGCTCAGGTTGGCCCCGCTCAGGTCAGCCTCGCTCAGGTTGGCCCCGCTCAGGTTGGTCCCGCTCAGGTTGGCCCCGCTCAGGTCAGCCCTGCTTAGCTGGGCCCAGCGGAAATCTCGCTCTCCCGCTTCATACCTTGCTCGGACATCTCCAACCTGTCGGAGGGGAAGGCGATAGGACCTTGCCACCTGCACGTGCTGCGGATCCTCCGCTTCCAGCAGCGTCTCCCAAGCCGCAAACTGCACCTCCCAGTTGGGATCATTTCGCATGGCCTGGATAACAAGCTCGGCCCCTCTGGATCCGTACTTCAGAGCACCCTTGATTGCTTGGATTCTCACCTTGGGATCCGGACTGTCTAGGGCTTGCTCAACGGCTACCAAGCCTCCCATGACCGGATCGGAGCCGGCCAATTGCTGCCCACCCAGAACGGGATCAAAGTTTTCCGCCATCCCTAACCTCAAGTTAACCTCCCAACCACCTGCTGCTGCATAAGGGTCTTTTGAGTTTGCAAATCTACTACCGTTACCCGCAAAGTTCGCCCAGCATCGACGGCAAAGGTGACCTGCAAACGATCCACTCCTACCTGCCCTGGGGGCTTGAGAGGAATGGAAAGCTGCTTGTGGCTCCCAAGGGGACGAAAGCTAGAAGCTGCGCTGCTGTTGCGAATCTGCATCCGACCGTCGGGACCGTAAACAACCTCGGTTGCCCCTTCCTCGGCCATCTCACCAACCACCAGGTTGATGTGGCTTTGTCCATTGGCGTTGGCCTGCAAGGGAGGCAGTTCCACCGTGGCAGGATAGGCCGTGCCGCTCTTAAAGAGAGGGAAAAAGTCGGGCGCCTGCAAATAGGGATTCCAGAGCCGCAGGGCGTAGGTATGGCGGAGATGATCTTGAAGGCGGGCAAACTGGGTGAAGGCCAGAGCGCCGTGGGCCACTGCCTCAAACGGCTTGTGGTACTTAACCTTGTCGCGGCCAAAGAGGCTAATGACCTGATGCTGCACCCCTGGAATGAGGCTGGTGCCACCCACCAACACCACCTGGTGGATATCTCGTTTAGAGATCCCTTTGTTGTGGGCTTTCTCGATGACCTCATCGATGGCTTCTCTTAGCCGCGTCAGCAGGCCGCGCTCTTCCAACAGCTCCTGGAGTTGTTCGCGCTGAAGCATTAAAGTGTGGGTCTCAAAGGAGTCTTCATCCAGCCAGGCCTCGCTGGCCTGAGAATGGCTGGAGAGGCGGATCTTGAGCCGCTCGGCAACCTCGCACAGAACCTGGAAGCTGCTGGCCGGAACCTGCTGTCGCTTGCGGCCCAACTGCTCCAGCACCCATTCGGCAATCCAGATATCGATATCGACGCCGCCACAGCCATAGGCCCGGTCAGTTTTGGCAATGACCTCAGCTCGGTAAGCAGTGCCCTGCTTTGGCTTCAAGATTTTGACCAAAGAGAGGTCGAGAGTTCCGCCCCCCAAATCGACCACCAAAATCAGGGATCCCGGTTCCTGCACCCCGTAGCCCAAAGCAGCCGCGGTGGACTCGTCGAGGAACACAACCTGTTGGATCCCTAGGGAGCCAAACACCTCTTGCAGGTTGTGCAAATAGGCCTCGTAGGCTCCCACCGGCACGGTCAAGATCACCTTATCGGGCTGCCAGCCCTCCGCCTTGAGTTTGGCAAGAAGCTGCTGCAGAAAGATCCGCGTGGCCTCTTGGGCTGTGTAGGCCTGTCCATCCACATAGGTTGGGGCCGGCTGGAATTGTTGAGAGAGATCCCGCTTAAAGCCTTTGAATAGGCGCTTGGGATCCCGTTTGGCCTGGGCAGGTGCCCCAATCAAAAATTGCTGGTTTTGGCCGACAAAGAGAACCGAGGGAATTAGAGGCGGGCTGCCGTCGTAGCGGTGGGTGATCCCTGGTATGTCGATCACAATCGGCTTTCGATTTTGATAGGCACAGACCACCGTATTGGAAGTGCCAAAATCAATAGCCAACGTCGTCATGCTGCCAAGGAAGGTAGAGTGCGACTGACTTTGGCTCGAACCAAAATTTGATCCCTAAGTCGATAGCCCACAAAGCGAACGTAGACCGGCTCGCCCGCCTGGATATCCTCCTCATCTGCCTGGTGGCTTTCTGGGTCATAGGCCACCTGTTGCCACACCTGGCCAATGGTTTCCAACTGCCAGTCTTCCAACAAGTTGCCCAGACAGTTCAGCAAAGCCAAGACTTGCTGGGCAGGGTAATCCGGTCGCCTCTGCACAACCTGCTGCAGGGTGGGGTATTGCACCAAAAGAGGCTTGAGCTTTTCCACCAGTTCGGCGCGGATTTGATGACGCAATTGCCCTTCCTGCTGTTCTAGCTGTTTGTGCAGCCGCTGCACTTCCTGAGCCGTTTCTGCAGGCTCCAATGCTAGCTCGATTCCGCTGAAATCTTGAATAAGGCTCGGCAAGGGCACTTGCAAAATGCTGGCCGCTCGATTGAGATCGGCTAACTTCAGCTTTTCGGCCTGGCCAGTTCTCAGGGCATTTAGGGCTCCTCGACTCAGTTTGGCCTTTTGTCGAAGCTCTCGCCAGGTTGAGATACCGGCAGCCTGCATGAGATTGCGCAGCAGGGTATCATGACTTTTCGTATCATGACTTTTCATTTCAGAGTTACGACTCCAAAATGGAATCCTAGCCAGAGTCCTTTGGATCCCTTTGGTTAAACCAGACAGGGGATCCAGAAAGGGGTTTGGGGCATTCATAAACGCTCTACCTGACGCTGGACATCTTGTTCTATGACTGGGGCCTGGTCATATTCAGGCAACAGCTCCCTTTTTTGAACTGTGCCCAATGCCCTTTCTATTTCCTCAGTTAGGTCAAGGCAGCCCTTGCCTTTGACATTAAGCACGCGCTCAATCACGTTGCCATCTTTGTCGATGATGTATTCAACCTGTTGATATTCCGCCATAACGCCTCCTCAAGCCCAGCGCCCCAACACAATCCTGATCTGCCCTTCCTCGTCCACAGATTCCGACTCTACGGTAAACCCCTTCTCCACTGCCGTTGCAAGGACGGCGTGATAAGCATACCTGCGCTGAATTTTGGGGATAAAGTCGGGAAAGACCTGGCGGTCATATTCAGAGATTATTGCCTCGTAGTGATCGCCCTTCCACTTAAAGCCAATATCGTTGCTAGCAGCACTTAAGTACTTTCTTCGGATAACAATGTCTGCCGTCTGAGGTCGCCTATCGCCTAGGTAGCCATATAGAGGAAGGTCGGATCCCTCTTCTATGTGAGAGTAGCCAACATCGTTTAGAGCCTTTATCAAAGCCTCTCGGTTCTTAAACTGAGTTTGGATGTACGTGAAGTGCGACATTCTCTCCTCCTAAAGTTAGAGTCTTTCTTGCTTCACCTCACCTGGCTATGGGTGCCCTCTGTTTTTTGACCGAGGAGCACTTGGGCCATCTCTATCTTCGCACTATCCCCTGCCAAAGCCCTTAGCTCAGCAAAGGCTGCTTCAAAGTCTCCTTACTTTTTAAAGCAGGCTTCATCCAAAAATCTCCAGAATCCCGCCACAGCAAGGCCACGCCTCTATCCTAAAGCAGCTCTCTTGGATTAAAAAGTGTTTGCTAGGATACAAACCTGCGTGGCCCTAGCCAAAGAAATTGATGGAGCCAACCAAGAGTGTTTAGTTCTCCCTGTTCTTCTCGGCTGGGAGATGCCGATTGGGATCCGACGTAGGAGGAGGAGGCAGTTGAGGGGTACTGGGGTAACCAAACCAGATGCTTGCCAAACCTTTGAACCAAAGGGAGAGCCAGATCCACTGCCACTGAAAATCAAGTTTTGCGCCTTCTAGGATGGCATTGTCTAGGTTGGATCCCTCCAAGTTGGCGTAGCTCAAATTGGCCTTCCTCAGATTGGCTTGGCTGAGGTTGGATCCTCCTAGATCCGCTCCAATGAGGCTGGCTCCACTTAGGTTTGCCCCGACCAGTTGCACCCCGTTGAGCTTGGCCCAATTCAAGTTAGCGCCGCTCAGGTCAACCCCACTCAAGTTTCTCTTGGAGGCTTGACCGTTGACGATCTCCCACACCAGACGCCACTTGGCCTCGATCTGGGTTGCAGGAGAAAGGATCACCCGCTGCAGACTGGCCAGCTCCAGATCTGCCCCCCTCAGGTCGGCACCGCTGAGGTTGGCTCCGGCCAGATAGGCCCTACTCAGCTTGGCTCCACCGAGATCGGCGTGGGTTAGGTTGGCCCCGCCCAGCTTGGCCCTCTTTAGATTGGCTCCACCTAGGCTGGCCTCGCTCAGATCTGACCCAATCAAATAAGCCTGGCTTAGGTTAGCTCCACTGAGCCTTACCCCGCTGAGGTCTGCCCGGCTGAGGTTGGCCTTTCTCAAGTCCGCCCCTCTCAAGTCTGTTTGGCTCAGCTCCTGCGAATGGGCGCCAGCATGGAAAATCATGAACCACCAGCTACTCTCCGGACTGGCCTCTACAGAAATCACCGTCCATCTCAAGCTAGGCAAGTTCAGGTCTGTCTTGCCCAGTTTGGCTTCGCTGAGGTCGGCCCCGATGAGGCTGGCCCCCCTTAGATCCGCGCCGTTGAGTTTAGCCCGTCTCAGCTTGGCTCCGACGAGGTTGGCTTGCGTCAACTTGGCCCCCACAAGTTTGGCCTGGGCTAGTTCGGCCTTGATCAAGCTGCTTCCACTGAGGTTGGCACCGCTTAGGTCTGCCCCGCTGAGATCCGCTTGGTTTAAGTTGGCCCCCCTCAGATCCGCCTGGCTTAGATTGGCTTTGCTCAACTCTGCCCACTGTAGGTCTACGCCGCAGAGGTTGGCCCCGCTCAGGTCGGCTCCCACCAAGCTCACGCCAGGGAGCCTGATCCCGCTCAGATTTGCCCAGCTCAAGTTTGCCCCGCTCAAGTCCGCCTGAGCTAGGTTTTTTCCCTGAGCGTGGCCGTTGACAATTTCCCAGACCAGCCGCCACTTGCGGTCAATTTGGGTTTCAGGGGAAAGGATAGCTCCCCGCAGGCTGGCCAGTTGCAGGCAAGCTGCGCCCAAATCGGCCCGACTGAGGTTGGCTCCCTCCAAGCTGGCCCACCGGAGGTCGGCTCCCTGGAGGTCGGCTTCCTGCAAGTTAGCACCGACAAGCCTTGCCCCCCTTAGGTCTGCTTGCGCCAAGTTGGCCCCCCTCAGGTCAGCCCAATCCAGGTCTGCCCCGCTCAAGTCTGCCTGAGCTAGGTTTTTCCCCTGAGCGTGGCCGTTGACAATTTCCCAGACCAGCCGCCACTTGCGGTCAATTTGCGTTTCGGGGGAAATGACGACCCACTTCAGGTTGGCGTCTGCCAGATTAGCTCCTTGCAAGTTGGCGCCAATGAGATTGGCCCCCATCAGGTTAGCTCCCTTTAAGTTGGCTCCTCTCAGATCTGCGCCGCTGAGGTCTGCCTGGCTGAGGTTGGCTCCAATCAGGCTGGTGTGGCTTAGATTGACCTGGCTCAGCCTTGCCCGAACTAAACTGGCCCCGCTTAAGTCGAGCCCCCTTAGATCTAGCCGGCTGAGGTTGCCCCCCCTCAGATCTGCCCAGCGAAAGTCCCGCTCGCCGGCTCGATATCTCTCTTCAGGGTTTCCAACTGGACGTAGGGGAACGGGATATCTTTTTGCTACTTGCACCAGTTGAGGGATGCCAGAGTTCAGTAGGGTTTTCCAAACCGCAAACTGCACTTCCCAATCCAGGGGTTGTAGCATTGTCTGTAGAAAAAGCTTTCTGCTTCTTTCGCCAAAACTTCCCATAGCTCCATTTCCGCTAACGAGATCCCCCCTTCTAGGAACTAACTGAACGGCTTCTGAACCACCGGCAACTCCCTCAGCTTCAGCCTGTCCACAGTCTCTTGTAGCCACGGCCCACCCCCTGTTGGCTAGCTTCGTCTCTATTTTTACCTTGACCCTGGAGAGGTCTCAAGTCAAACTTGAGGGGTTCTCTCCAGGAAGTCAGTCTTAATCGAGTCTTAAGATTGTCTAGAGCATTTCAAGCACGCCAGGCTTGAGAAGAGGAGTTCAAACCTGGAAAAGGGATCCCTTGTGCCAGACAATTGAATTGATGGTTATTTCAAACTCGATTAAGACGTTCTCTAGGCACTCCGCGCTGCCGGTGCGTTCGCGACTGCGTTGTGTAGCAGTAACAACATAACGAACCGTTTCAGCTACCCATGCCTCAGTCGGTCTGGGCCAAGGGATCCCGGCAACGCTCGCAGGCAGCAGGTAGATAAAGGGTGTCGCGGCGGCCAAACCACTCGTAGCGGTGATCCCGGATCTGGGCGTAGCCCCAGTCTCCCAAAAGCTTAAGGCCGGGGAGGTTGCGGTAGAGGGCCAGCCACAGGGATCCGCTGGGCAAGAGGGCGGCAATGTGTTCGACGGCGTCGGATCCCTGCCAGCGGCGCTCTGGCTGCTCCAGGTCGATCAGGATCATCCCCAGTTCCATCTGCTCGGGTGGGATCCCCCATTGGGCCAGGGTGGCCGTGTCTTGCATGGGGGCGTAGCGAAACTGCTGGCCGCGATCCAGTTGCTCTAAAAGCTTGACCCCATTGGCGCAAAGGTTGCACAGGCCGTCGTAGATGACCAGGTAGGGCATAGGGATCCTCAGGCAGGGGGCTGGGCCAAAATCCGGGCTTGGTAGTCGGCCTCAGAAAGCAGTTGCTGCGGCTGCCGATCCAGGAACAACCGGCCCAAGAGGTGATCGTATTCGTGCTGGAAGATGCGGGCCGGAAAGTCCCGCCAGACCACCTGCTGCCGCGATCCCGCAGGGGTGTAATACTCCACCTCCACCTCGCGGGCACGGGCCACCAAGCCGCGGCAGTTGGGCACGCTCAAGCAGCCCTCCCACCCCAACACCTGCTCGTCACTCAAGGCCAAGGGACGGGGGTTAATCATGACCAGGGGCTCCATCTGGGGTGCATCGGGATAGCGAGGGTTGGGACGGGAAGCCACGATGAGGATCTGGAGAGGGGATCCCACCTGAGGGGCGGCCAGACCCACCCCTTGCGCCTCTTTCAAAGTGGCGAGCATCTCTTCAATTAGGCTTTGCAAAGCCGGCGTCCCAAACTCGGCGACCGGCTCAGCCACCTGCGTCAGGATGGGATCCCCTATTTGGTGTAGACGCAAGCCCATAGTGTAATTTTTCAAAGCCTCTTCTCCCAGTCTAACGGGGATCCTGGTGGGCAACCTTGCTAGCGATCTTTGCGGCTGGCTACCGTTTCCAAAGCCAGCTTGGAGCGCTTCAGCCCCTCAGGAATGGGGATGGGGTAGTGGCCGGTAAAGCAAGCCGAGCAAAAGGAATTGGGATCCCGACCTGTGGCGGCCAGCATGCCTTCCCAGCTCAAGTAGGCCAATGAGTCCACCCCGATTTTCTCGGCAATTTCTGCTACCGAATACTTGGCGGCAATGAGCTGGTCTTGGCTGTCGGTGTCAATGCCGTAGAAGCAGGGATGGGTAACGGGGGGGCTGGAGATGCGCATGTGGACCTCCGTAGCTCCTGCCTGGTGCAGGGCTTTGACGATTTTCTGGCTGGTGGTGCCCCGCACAATCGAGTCGTCTACAATCACAATCCGCTGCCCCCGCAGCACGTCTTCGAGGGGGTTGAGCTTCATGCGAATGCCCCGCTCCCGCATCGACTGGGTGGGCTGAATAAAGGTGCGGCCCACATAGCGGTTTTTAATTAGCCCTTCCGTGTAGGGGATCCCCAGTTGGCGGGCATAGCCAATGGCTGCCGGTGTGCCGGAGTCGGGCACCGAGATCACCCAGTCGGCCTCTGCCGGAGCTTCTTTGGCCAGTTGTTCTCCCAGCCGCACCCGGTAGGAGTAGAGGCTCTCCCCGTGCATGCAACTGTCGGGGCGGGCAAAGTAGATCATCTCAAAGATGCACAGTTTGGGGGTGGCCTCGGCCCAGCGCAGCGATTGCAGCCCTTGACGGTCAATCCACACCAGCTCCCCCGGCTCCACCTGGCGCAGATAATCCGCTCCAATGATATCCAAAGCACAGGTTTCCGAAGCCAACACGTAGTGCAGTGGCTGGGCTTCTGGGTGGTTGAGCGTGCCGTCGCTGCAGAGGATCCCCAGCCTCTGCGGTTGCAGCAGCTCCTGTCTGGCGGGGTTGCTGCTCAAAAGCCCCAACACCAGCGGACGCACGCCGTAGGGATCCCGCGCCCCAATCAGACCCTCTGGCGTGCCGATAACTAGACTGAAAGCCCCGCGGCAGCGGCGCAAAGCTTGACAGGTGGCTCCCACCCAGTCTTGACCTTGGTTCACTGCCTGGGCAATGGTGTGGGCAATACATTCCGAGTCGGTGCTACCGGTGAGGTGGCACTCGGCAGCTTCCAGTTCTCTGCGCAGCTCTTCGGCATTGACCAAGTTCCCATTGTGAGCCAAAGCCAGCGGCCCCAAGCGGGTTTCCACAATCACCGGCTGGGCGTTGGCCATGCGGCTGGATCCCGTAGTGGAGTAGCGGGTGTGGCCTACTGCCAGATCGCCGCTGAGCTGGCCTAAGTTCACCTCGTCAAACACTTGGGAAACCAGCCCCATTGCCTTGTGGACTCGGCAAAAGGCCCCCTCAAAGGTGGCAATCCCCGCCGATTCCTGGCCGCGGTGCTGCAGGGCAAACAGCCCAAAGTAGGTCAGCTTGGCCACCTCCTCGCCGGGGGCCAAAATGCCGAACACGCCGCAGGCCTCTTTGGGCCCTTCCTGAGCTGGCGATGGTTCTGCTTCCACCTTTGCTGCCATGGATCCCCTCTTGCTGTGGCACTTATCAGTCTAACCCGAGCGCTCTTGAGATCTCACCGCCAAGGCGGATCCCATGCGATTGGTGACACCCATAGTGTTTGCAAAAAATTGAGGCTCTATCTATAGTGTTAGGAGCACTTGCGAGACTCTGCTTTCGCGGTTGAGGGAGCAGGACGGTGCGGGTTTTTGAGTTGAACGCTGCCGAGACTCGGTTTTCCTAACAAACCCCCAAGCTCGTGTTGTGAGGAGCTAAAGCCCATGAAACAGCAGCCCCCTAGGTTCCGTCAGAGCTGGATGTTGGCAATCTCTGCGATGAAAGCCAGTGTAGCCGCTTTTGTGTCGTTGTCACTGGTGGCCTGCCAAGAAGATGGCCGCGAGCAACCCTCGGTTACCATTACTCCTGTGCCGGTAACGGTTGTGGCACCGACGCCCACGCCTTTTCTCGTCCCCAGTCCCCTCCCGACGCTCACTCCCGTCCCGACGCCTCTGCTCACCCCGACCCCCACTCCACTCTTGAATCCGTTCCCCAGTCCTTCCCCCACCGCATCCTTCTCGGCGGAGCCACCTTCGATTGCCGTGGTATCGCTGGCGGACGCGCGACAGACGGTTCCTTTTAATGTCTTGGTGGCCGTGACAACTCCTGCGGGTTTGGGAGCTGGCATCAGCTTCCGGGTGGAAATCCGGCGGAACCCTCTCACGCTGACGTTTGATTTCACCGCCGCTGCCGTCGGCTGTCAGGCCAACAGCAAAACCTGCATTGGCACCATCCCCATTACCATTCCCGCTTCTGCTCCCACCGGGGAGTATGAAGTGACGGCGATGGTGGCGGATACCCAAGGCCGCATCGCCTCCGCCAAGGCTCCTCTGCGGGTGTTGCCTGCGCCCAGCCCTTCCCCTTCACCAACGCCAGCCGGCACCCCCAATCCCTTTCCCTCGGTATCGCCTTCGCCTAGCCCCAGTCCTACTCCCAGCCCTTCGCCAACGCCGACGGCCAACCAAAGGAGCGCCCCAACTCCCTAGGGCAGCTCTTGAAGGACTTGCCTCAAGGTGGCGACCAAGCGTTCAATGTGGGTTTCCTCGATGATCAAAGGTGGGGAAAGGGCGATGGTATCACCTGTGGTGCGGATCAGCACGCCCCGTTCGTAGCAGCGTAAGAAAGCTTCAAAAGCCTGCGCTGTCGGTCGGCCAGGGATCCCTTCCAATTCAATGGCCCCCACCAAGCCGAGGTTGCGCACATCGATGACATGGGGCAAGCCCCGCAGAGAATGGAGAGCTTCTTCCCAGAGGGGGGCGAGGCTGGCGGCCCGCTCCAACAAGCCTTCTTCTTGATACAGGTTCAGGGTGGCCAAGCCGGCGGCACTGGCAACCGGGTGGCCGGAGTAGGTATAGCCGTGGAAAAACTCGATGGGGCGATCCTAATCGGCTTGGGATACCTCTGGAAAGTTAGTATTTCCGCTCCTGAGGAAGAAAGCGGGTGATCACCACGGGACGATAGCTGATCTGGGGGGATCCCTCGCGAAAAGCGGCCAAGGTGTGCTGTAAAAACCGTTGATCATCCCGCTGGGGATAGTCTTCCCGCGCGTGGGAGCCGCGACTTTCCCGCCGTTCCAGAGCGCTGGCGAGGATCAAGGCCCCCACCGTCATGAGGTTGTCCAGCTCCAGGGCTTCGATGAGCTCGGTGTTCCACACGCTGCCCCGATCGTCCAGGCGCAAATCCTGCTCGTAACGCCGGCGGATCCGGTGCCATTTTTGGATCCCTTCTTGAAGAACCGATTCGCTGCGATAGACCCCACAATGCTCGGTCATGCAATCTTGAAACTGCCGCCGCACCTGATCAATGCGGCTTGCCCCGGATCGCTCCAGCAGCCTGGCGATCCGCTCGGCGGCCTGGTTGAGCAGGGATCCCTCGTCCAACTTCGGCAAGGCTCGCCCCCTGACGGCTTCTACCATAGCTGCCCCTGTGCGCCGCCCGAAGACCACGCACTCCAGAAGAGAGTTGCTGCCCAGCCGGTTGGCCCCATGCACCGAAACACAGGCCGTTTCACCGGCAGCAAACAGCCCTTCCACGCGGGTATGGGCATCCCGCAGCACCTGCCCATCCACCGTCACCGGGATCCCGCCCATGCAGTAGTGCACCGTCGGTCGCACCGGAATGGGATCCACAACCGCATCGATGCCCAGGTGGCGATGGGCCTCCTCCCAACAAAAGGGCAGCCGCATGTGAATGGTTTCTGCCCCCAGATGCCGCAGATCCAAATAGACAAAATCTTTTCCGTCGATCCCGCGTCCGGCCCGCACCTCCGTAACAATCGCCCGCGACGTGATATCCCGGGGGGCCAACTCCATCTGGCTGGGGGCATAGGCAGCCATAAAGCGCTCTCCTTTCCCGTTGATCAGATAAGCCCCCTCCCCGCGCACCGCCTCCGAGATCAACACCCCCACCGGATACAGGCCCGTGGGATGAAACTGCACAAACTCCATATCCTGCAGAGGCAGGCCGGCCCGCGCCACCATCGCCATGCCGTCGCCGGTCGAGGCAAAGTCGTTGGAGGTGGAGTTGTAGATGCGCCCATAGCCGCCCGTGGCCAACATGACTGCCTTGGCCCGCACCACCTCCAGCCGTCCGCTGGCCAGCTCCAGCATCACCACTCCCTTGACCTGGTTTTCTTCCAGAATGAGCTCCAGCACATACCATTCGCTGTAGAGCTTGACCCCAAAACGCTGGAGGTTGCTCACCAACTCGTGCAAAATGGCGTGCCCGGTTTTGTCGGCGGCATAACAGGTGCGCGGGTGGCTGTGTCCCCCAAAGGCCCGCTGGGCAATGCGGCCATCCGGCAGGCGGGAGAACAAAACCCCCAAGTGCTCCAGATCGATAATCACCTCAGGGGCTTCTCGGGCCAGAATCTCCACCGCATCCTGATCCGCCAGATAATCGGATCCCTTGACGGTATCGAAGGCATGGGCTTCCCAGGAATCTCGCGGATCGACATTTTGCAGGGCAGCGGCAATGCCCCCCTGCGCTGCTACCGAGTGGCTGCGAATCGGATGGGTTTTGGATACCAAGGCCAGGTCGAGGCCGGGATCCCGCCGCATGGCCTCCAAAGCCGCCCGGCAACCGGCCAGCCCCCCGCCAACGATGACAATGTCGTGCTCCAGCATGAATGGATGTGGGCAAACCCTCACAACGGAGAACCACCGCAGGCAAGATGGCGTCTTCCCATTATGCCTGCCCCCATGGCAGCAGCAACCGAACGTGGCTCATTCGCACCGGCAGTGCGGTTCCCGGCAATAGCCCTTTCTGGGGAACCCATCCAACAGGCTTGTCTGGATAGGATAGAAGCTGGAGCCTGCCCTTGATTTGGCTCTGAAGTTTGCTCTGGGCAACCGGTGCTCCTACGGTCAGCGCCTGGAAATACCGTTGACCTCAGCCCGGCAGGCAGCCCTAAACGGTTAACGTCAAGATTGAGTGCGGAGGATGGCTATGCGCATTGCTCAGATTGCCCCTTTGCATGAGAGCGTGCCCCCCAAGCTCTACGGCGGCACCGAGCGAGTGGTGTCCTGGCTAACCGAAGAGCTGGTGCGGCGCGGGCACGAGGTGACCCTATTTGCCAGCGGCGACTCCCAAACCCAAGCTCGCCTGATCCCTTTTCGGGAGCGGGCTTTGCGCTTGGATCCCACGGCCATCGACACGGTGGCGCCCCACATCCTGATGGTAGAGAAAGCCTTTCAGATGGCCGATGAGTTTGACATCATCCACGGCCACATTGACTACTACCCCTACGCCCTGGCCCGCCGCCATCCCCAAGTTTCTTTTTTGGCCACCCTGCACGGGCGATTGGATATTCCCGAGCTGCAGCCTCTCTACACCGAGTTTCAGGACATCCCGGTGGTCTCCATCTCCAATGCCCAGCGGCGGCCCCTGCCCCAGGCGCGCTGGGTGGGGACGGTCTATCATGGTTTGCCCCTGAATCTGCACCGTTTCTATCCAGAAAAGGGAGATTACCTGGCTTTTCTGGGCCGGGTCTCGCCGGAGAAAGGGCTGGACACGGCCATTGAAATTGCCGCGCGGGCCGGGATGCCGCTGAAAGCTGCTATCAAGATTGACGCCGTGGATCGCCAGTACTATGAGTTAGAGATTAAGCCTTTGGCCAGCCGCCACCCCAATGTGGAGATCGTGGGGGAAATCACCGAGCAAGAGAAGAGCGAGTTCTTGGGCAAGGCCTATGCGGTGCTGTTTCCCATCCGCTGGCCGGAACCCTTTGGGCTGGTAATGATTGAAGCGATGGCCTGTGGCACGCCGGTGATTGCCACTCGCTTTGGCTCGGTGCCAGAAGTGATGGCCGACCGCCGCTCCGGCTTTATTGTGGACTCGGTGGAGGAGGCAGTGGAGGCAGTAGAAAAGGTGGGATCCCTTGACCGAGCTGGGGTGCGGCAGGTGTTTGAGGAGCGGTTTAGCGTTGAGAGGATGGTGTCGGAGTACGAGGCTCTTTACAACCAATTGGTGAACGAACGGCAGGAGCGCTCGAAGAAAGCCACCCCCGGCCTGTCAACCCTGCCTAGGTAAAGCTGGGGCTATCTGGGGGGCTACTGTTTTGCTCCTTTGGTTGGGTGGGAAGACGCAGATGGCCGAAGACATCATCCAGATTCAGGATCAGTACTACATCCGCGCCAGCGCTTCCATGGTGGAGGCGCGTCCCCATGTCCTCAAGCAGGACAACTGCTTTGCTATTTTTGACCGCTTGGGCAACATGCGCCCCCTAGGCATCCGGGATCACGGCCTGTTTCGCGACGATACCCGCTTCTTGTCACGGCTGGTCTTGGATTTGCAGGGGAAACAGTTTTTGCTGCTCAGCTCAGAGGTGCGGGAAGACAAGGATATTCTGGCGGTGGATCTGACCAACCCCGAGTTCACCACCTCGAAGGGGCAGTTTATCGGTCAAGATACTCTGCATGTTCTGCGGACTACTTTTTTGTGGAACAACGTGGCCTACGAGCGGATTCGCATCCACAACTACGGCTCGGAGCCGTTTCGGGTGCCGCTTACCCTGCGCTTTGAGGCCGATTTTGCCGATATGTTTGAGATTCGCGGCATCCGGCGGACAAAGCGGGGACAACTGCTGCCAGCCCAGGTGAGCTCAGAAGGGGTAACCTTGCGCTACCACGGCCTGGACGGGGTGGAGCGGCAAACCCGGATCTTGTTTTCTCCTGCGCCGGACGTGGTTTCGGAAAAGCTGGCGCAGTGGTGGGTGCCGCTGGCGCCGCAGGAGGAGCGGGACTTAGAGGTGAGGGTCGTCTGCAGCTATGGCGGCGAGGAGATCCCGCTCTTGAGCTACCAGGAGGCGCTGCAGGCGGAGCGGGAGCAGCGGGCCGTGTTGCGCTCTCTGGCCCACCGCATCGATACTGGCAACGCCCAGTTTAACGAGTGGCTCAACGCCTCGCGGGACGACCTGGTGATGATGCTGGCCCGCACCCCCTATGGGCTCTATCCCCACGCCGGGGTGCCTTGGTTTGCCACGGTCTTTGGCCGCGACGCGCTAATCACCGCCTTGGCCACCCTCTGGTGGTTCCCCGACTTGGCCCGGGGGGTGTTGCTGTACCTAGCAGCCCACCAGGCTCAGGAGGTGGATCCCAGCCGCGATGCTGAGCCGGGCAAGATCCTGCACGAGCAGCGCTACAGCGAGATGGCCAAGACGCGTGAGATCCCCTTTGGCAATTATTTCGGCAGCATCGACGCCACTCCTTTGTTTGTGGTGCTAGCAGGGCGCTATGTGCGCCGCAGTGGGGATCTCGAGCTGTTGCGGCAGTTGTGGCCGAATATCGAGGCAGCTCTCCACTGGATGGACACCTACGGGGATCCCGACGGCGACGGCTTTTTGGAGTATGCCGGCAAGGCGCGGCGGGGCCTGCGCAACCAGGGCTGGAAAGACTCGGAAGATGCCATCTTCTATGCCGACGGATCCCTGGCCGAGCCACCCATAGCCCTGTGCGAGGTGCAGGGCTACGCCTACGAGGCCAAGCTGTTGGCGGCGGAGATGGCGGAGCTGTTGGGGCGGCACGAGCAAGCAGCGCAACTGCGGCAGCAGGCCCAGAAACTGCAGCAGCGGTTTTGGGAGCAGTTTTGGTGCGAGGAGCTGGGCGGCTATGTCCTGGCTTTGGACGGGCGCAAGCAGCCCTGCCGCGTGCGCAGCTCCAACATGGGCCACTGCCTGTTTTCTGGGATCGCCCACCCGCAGCATGCCGAGCGCATCGCGCGGCAACTTTTGGAGCCGGCTTTTTTCAGCGGCTGGGGCATCCGCACGCTGGCAGAAGGGGAAGGGCGCTACAACCCCATGTCTTACCACAACGGCTCCATCTGGCCCCACGACAACGCCCTGATTGCAGCCGGACTCTCCCGCTATGGCCACAAGGCGGCGGCGGCCCAGGTGTTGACGGCCTTGTTCGATGCCAGCCAGTTTCTGGAGCTGCGGCGGCTGCCGGAGCTGTTCTGTGGCTTTCGCCGGCGCCAGCGGGAAGGCCCCACCCTCTACCCGGTGGCCTGTCTGCCCCAGTCCTGGGCGGCGGCCAGCGTGTTCCTGCTGCTGCAGGCCTGCCTAGGCCTGGAGATCGACGGGCTGGCCCAACAGGTGCGCCTCACCCAGCCCACCCTGCCCCTGTGGCTGCCCCATGTAACTCTTGAGAACATCCAGGTGGGGCGGGGATCCCTGGACATCGGTCTGTATCTCCAGGCAGGAGGGGTGGGGATCAACGTCCTCAGGAGCACGGGGGAGGTGGAGCTGACGGTGAGGTAGGCTACCGCTCCTGCAGCATGTCCTGGATGGAAAGCTGATCCAGGTTCCAGAGAGGGCCGAGGATGGGGCGGGGATCCACCCCTTGCAGGCGGTTGCGCAGGGCCGAGAGCACCAGGGGGTTGAAGGTGCCGATCTGGGGCAGTTGTTCCTGGATGATCACTTGAAAGCGGTCGTAGAGGGCCTTGCGCTTTTCAAAGTCCAGCTCCCGCACCCCCGCAATAAAGATGCGGTCGATCTCCCGCTCCCAATCGCTCACTTCCACTCCTTCGGCGGGATTGCCGGGCAGATCCCCCAGGTTAAACAGGTGCAGGCGGCCATCGCTGCGCCAGATGTTGGAGCCGTTGTTGGGCTCGGTGCCGCCGCCGCCAAAGCCCAGCAACAAGGTTTCCCAGTCGCGGCTGTCGGTGCGCTGCACCACCGTGTTGAAGGCGATGGGGGTGAAGTCAACGGTGATGCCGATCCGCGCCAGGTCGGCCTTGATCAGGGCGCCGGTGGCCTCCCGCTGGTTGTTGCCGGCGTTGGTGATGAGACTGAAGCGGACGCGGTTGCCGTCGGGATCCCGTAGGTGGCCTTCGGCGTCGTAGGTATAGCCGGCAGCCAAGAGCAGTTGCCGCGCCTTTTCGGGATCGTAGTCGTAGGTGGGCAGGCCCTCTGCCGGGCTGAGGTAAAAGGGGCTGGCGGGGGAGAAGACCGAGTGCTGGATCTCGCCCAGCCCCTGCAGGACGCTCTCGACGTAAAATTGCCGGTTCAGGGCGTGGGCCACCGCCCGGCGGAAGTTCAAATCGTTGAACCAGCGGCTTTTGACGGGATCCACAAAGGGCCGTCCGGTTTGGGGGTTGCGGGCCCGGCTGAGGTTGAAGGCAAAGAAATTGTTGTTGAGGGTGGGGCCGAGATTGTAAATCCTGAACTGATCCCGTTCTTCCTCCCGCTTCAGGAGCTGAAAATCTCTGCCTCGCACCGAAAACACGTCGGTCTCGCCGGAGCGAAACTGCAACAGGGCCGTATCTTCCGAGTCCACGATGCGCAGGATGACCCGCTCGATGCGCGGGATCCCTTCCCCTTTCCAGTAGTAGGGGTTGGGACGGTACACCAGCCGCTGTCCGGGGGTATATTCCTGCAAGATGTAGGGGCCGGCCCCCACCAATTCCTGCACCGGCGTGTCAACTCCCCAGGTCTGGAGAAAGAGGGGGTTGCCCTGGCCGTCCACCTGCTCCACAGTGGGCTGCAGAATGTGCTTGGGCAAGAGAGGGGACCCGGCCTGCAACAGGAAAGGGGCAAAGGGCTCCGGCAGGACAAACTCAACCCGCCGCTCGTCCAAGGCCCGCACCTGGGGCAGCGCCCCCGCCTCGCCGATGCGCAACACATCCCGCGCCGAGGTCGGGATCCGCTCGTCAAAGATGATGCGGTTGAAGGTAAAGTCCACATCTGCCGCTGTCAGGGGCTCCCCGTCCGACCAGCGCAGCCCCTCCCGCAAGGTGAAGACATAGCGCAAGCCGTCCTCAGACACTTCCCAGCCTTCCGCCAGCTCCG
Source organism: Synechococcus sp. H55.8 (assembly GCF_047462375.1). Lineage (NCBI taxonomy): Bacteria > Bacillati > Cyanobacteriota > Cyanophyceae > Synechococcales > Synechococcaceae > Synechococcus > Synechococcus sp. H55.8. The sequence goes on from NZ_JANSJC010000020.1 coordinate 53,215, forward strand.
GCTTGGGCAGGAGGGTATCTTCATCGAGGGTGACCAGGCCCGCCTCCAGGTAGGCGATGGCGTCGCGGCTGGAGCTCTCGGTGGCCAGATAGGTGTTGAAGGTTTTGGGATCCGAGGTGACGGTGGCAATCAGGTGGGGCGGGCGAGCGGGGGCAGCACAGGCGCTAAGCCAGAGAAGGAGGATCCCTAGGAATAGGGGGGCAAAAAGGCTGCTCTTGAGCTGCTCTGTTGAGGTATTGCTTTGGCCTGCCATTTCCTTTGCTGAGTATCCGAGCAAGTTTGAGGGGGCCCGCCGGCGGCCCTCACCCCCGGCCCCTCTCCCAGAGGGAGAGGGGAGCTGGGATCGAGGCGGCAGGGGGTTTCACGACAATGGGGGCCAATTGGTTTTTTGAGGGAGCGATTGCTTGCCAGTTTGGCAGCTTGGGCAGGGCAACGGCCAGGTGCTTTCCGCAAGCCGGCAGCTCAGCGTTCCACCAGCAGGGCGACGGCAAAGGCAGCCATGGCCTCTCCCTGGCCGACGGGGCCGAGTTTTTCGTTGGTGGTGGCCTTCACGCCTACTTGTTTGGGCGATAGTTGCATGGCCTCGGCCAGGCGGGCCTGCATGGCGGGGATGTGGGGCTTGAGCTTGGGCTGCTCTGCCACCACGACGCTATCGACGTTGGCAATGCGCCAGCCCTCTTGGCTTACCAACTGCACCACCTGCTGCAAGAGGAGAATGCTGTCTGCCCCTTTCCAGCGCTCCTCTTCCGGGGGAAAGTAGTAGCCGATGTCCCGCAGGGCGGCGGCTCCTAGGAGGGCGTCCATGATGGCGTGGGTGAGCACGTCGGCGTCGCTGTGGCCCAACAGACCCTTTTCGTAAGGGATCCGGATCCCGCCTAGGATCAGGGGGCGCCCTTCTACGAGACGGTGGATGTCATAGCCCTGGCCAATGCGCACTGTTGCGGCTCCCTTGGGAACACCAGCGAGACTTTTGCCAACTTCCTTCCAAGAGCTTGGCTCACCGGGAGAGGAAAAGCGGCTGTTGAGAACGACTTCTTTCTATTCTGCCGACTCGAGAGGGGAGGAGCAGATGGGACAGGAAGAACCGCTGTAGCAGTCGAAGCAGATAAGGTGGGATTTCCCGTAGGGATTGGTACAGCGCTTGGCCCATTGATAGTCGCCGTAGCTGAGCTCTTTCCCACAGACATCACACCTGGGCATCGTTTTCTCCTCAAAAGTCTTGTAGCTAGAAGAATACAGCGCTAGAGGGATCCGGGGATCCCTGAGTCTCTGGAGAGAGACGATCCGCCAGATCCGCAGGGGATCCCGTCTTCCAGCGGCGTCCAGCCCGGCTGCCAGAGATCCCGGTTTTTGAGGGTGGCGGCGTTGACCCAGAGGCGCACCTGGGGATCGCAGACGGCCCTCAGCTCGGCAAACACCAGCCCCCCTTGCCCCTCTTGGCGGGCGGCGACCTGAAAATGTCGCCAACCCATCACAGGCTGGACAGAAGTCCACTTGGAGCCCAGCAGATGGGGAAAGCGCTGTTTTTGGCGGGGTTTGCTGCGAGCCATAGAGCTGCTTGCCAACCTTGCTCCAGGGCTGTCCTCGGCTGGATGGGGGAGACCGAGGGCGATAGGATCGCTAGGGATGCTTCGGCATTCCAAGCTCCTTCCCTCAGCATATCCACCTATGGTGCAACACAAGCAACGGCTTGGGTTCTCTTGGCAGCAGGTATTGCTGCTCCTCCTGGCCTGGCTGGTTTGGGCAACGGGACTGCCCCTGGTCGCGTCCAGCGCTTGGGCGGCAACTGAGCCGGCACTCTCTGGCAAACTCACAGGGCCGGAGTGGCGCCAGGCGGATCCTGAGGCCAAGCAGGCGTTTTGTCGCAAAGCCTTTCAGGCGTTTCGGGCCTCTCCTGCCCAGAGTTACATCATCAGCTCCAATGTGCAAGCTTTGACCCCAGAAGGTCTGTGTCAGCGGCTGGATCAGTTTTATCAGTACGCCATCCACGACGAGATCCCGCTCAACCAAGCCGCCAACATTGCCCCCTTGCTGTTCTCGGATCAGCCGCTGGAGCAGCCCTGATGCGCCAGGGATCCGCAAAGCTGCCGGCAAAGGGATCCCAAGCCTAAGTGACCAGTTGAGATCATCTGCCCCCTGCTGTTGGGGCAGGTCTTGGCAGCAGGGTCGATAATAGAACTGTTCTCTTGCAGCTCTCAAGTTCTATGGCCGGCTCCGTCATTGCTCCTGAAAACCTGCTGGATCTTTGCGAACAGGGTGTGCAAAAGGCCTTGGCTGCCGGGGCCGACCAAGCAGAGGTGTTTGCCAACTCAGGCCGTGAGACGGAAGTAACTTTTGAGAAAAATGACCTCAACCTGGCCCGCAGCAGCAGCGAGACCCTGTTCGGCATCCGGGTTTTCTGCGGCGGCAGGCTGGGCTTTGCCACTTCCAACCGCCCGGAAGAGCTGGCCGAGACAGCGGCTGAGGCGGTGGCCATGGCCAAGGCTTCGCCGGCGGATCCCCTCAACGGCCTGCCGGATCCCCAGCCTCTGCCCCAGGTGCCCTTTGCCCTCGACCCAGGCCTGCTGGAACTGGATGCTGCCGAGCTGACGCAACTGGGATCCCAACTGGTGGAGTGGGTGCGCTCCCAAGACCCCCGCATCACCATTGACAGCGGCTCCTTCAGCGTGGAAGAGGATACCGTGGCCATTGCTTCTTCCACCGGCATCCGCGCCAACTACCACAGCGTCGAGGCGGGCGGATCCCTGTTTGGCATGGCCATCGATGGGGACGAGGTGGGCAGCTTTGCCTACGACGGCGACAGTGTGCAGAAGCGGGCGGAGCTGCTGCCGGCGCTGGAGCGGGCTTTTGAGCGCTTTGTGCAAAAGTGTGTGGGGGCCCTAGGGGCTAGGGAGGGGGAGAGTTTTCGCGGCCCCATCGTCCTGCCGCCGGATGTGGTGGAGGAGTTTCTGGGAGACCTCCTCTTTGTGCTGGGGGCGGACGCGGTGCGCAAGGGCAAAAGCCCGCTGGCGCAGAAGATGGGATCCCTGATCGCCAGCCCCCTGTTGACCTTGGTTTCCGAGGGGCTGGGCTTGCCCGGCCACCCCATCGAGCCCTTCGACCGCGAGGGGATGCCACGCCAAATTACCCCCCTGATCCACGAAGGGATCCTCTGCAACTTCATGTACAACAGCTACGAAGGCCGGGCTGCCGGCGTTCCCTCCAACGGCCATGCCACAGGGGGGGCGGGCAGCTTGCCGGGCGTGGGGCCGGCCTGTCTGAGCGTGGCCCCGGGGACAACCCCTTTGTCTGAGCTGTATGCGATGGAGCGGGGCATTATCGTCACGCGGCTTTCCGGCAGCAGCAACCCGATCACCGGCGATTTTTCCGGAGTGGTGAAGGGGGGCTTTTTGGTCAAAGGTGGCGAGAAGCGCCCCATCCTGGAGACCACCATTGCCGGCAACCTCTACGATTGTTTGCGCAATATCTCCGCCATCTCACAAGAGGTAACTGTTTTCAACGGCACCACGGCCTTTCCGGCTCTGCGCATCGAAGATGTATCGGTAACGGCGGGCTAATCCTGAAGCGGCAGGCAAGGCCCTCCACAGCCGGGCAGAGCATTTATGAACTACCCCACCGCGTAGGCGGGTGGGGTTTCCTCACCCGCTTGGCAGCAGAGCTTTTGTCTCTTCTTCTGCCCCAGTTGCTTCATCGATCCCGTGTACCGGGTCTCTGAAGTAGAGCTGAAGCATCCAAGACTCACGAGGCTGGTTCCCAGCCCCGGTTGCTG
>NZ_JANSJC010000021.1:0-56906 GCF_047462375.1 Synechococcus sp. H55.8
TACATCCAGAATCAGTCAGAGGGTGCTATCCATCCCCACCGTATAGACGGTGGGGAATTCCGCACCTTACGTTAAACACACAAATTGGCCAACCTGACCCGACCCAGACATCAATCAAACCGTTGCGGCCTCAACCCCGGCAGAGACGGAGTCCTTGTTGCCAGATATCTGCTTGCCTGCCGGGGCCTTTGGCTAGCGCTTGCAGAGCCGGTATACCGGCAAGGTGAAATGAAAGCTGCTGCCTTTGCCCAGGACAGATTCCACCCAAATCTGGCCATAGTGGGCGCGCACAATCCGCCGGCAGAGGGAAAGGCCGATGCCATAGCCCTCCTGCTGTTGATCCCGGGACAGACGAACGGAATCGGAGAAGATGCTCTCCTGGTCGGCTTCCGGGATCCCGGGGCCGGTATCGCTGACGGTCACCTGCACCTTTTGGCTGGTGCGATGGAGGACATCGAGGCGGATGGATCCCTCGGCAGGGGTGTACTTGATGGCGTTATCCAGCAGGTTGAACAGAACTTGGCGGATCTTGTCGGGATCCACATGAACAGAAGGCAGATCGACGGGAATATCCGCTTGAAACTGCAGCCGCTTGGCTTGCATGCGCGGCTGTAGCTCTTCGATCACCGGCTGACACAGGCTGGGCAACTGGGTTTCTACGGCTCGAATCCTCAGCTCCGAGGCGGCGCCCCGGGCTGACTCGAGAATATCGGTGATCATGCTGTCCATCTTGCGCAGTTGCTGGCGGGCGTGGTCGAACAACTGCCGCTCCAGCGCTTTGTCCAGGGATCCCTCGCGCCCCTGCTGGAGGGTTTCGACCGCCAGAGCCGTGGCCGTCAGGGGGCTGCGCAAATCGTGTACCAACATGGCCAGAACGCGGTCTTTGAAGTCCAACTGCTCCTGCAATTGGGCCCGTTCCTGCCGCAGCAAAAACACCTCTTCCGACATTTGCAACAGCGCCTCGGTGGTCGGGGGAGGGGTGGGATCCTGTCCTGCACCTTCTTGTTGGGAGGCCAAGGCCGCCTGGCCCTGCCAACGGGGCCACCACACTTCCAACTGTGTTGCCAAGTCGGCCCCCGCCAAGACCTGAGCGGGCAGAGGTTCGGCCTTGACCAGAGCTGGAGTCGCCACCAACTTGTAATGCTCCGCCAGGTAGGGGTGCTCCTCCAGCAGCACCACTTTTAGTTGGGCAGGGTATTGGCCGGGTAACCCCTGGATGTGCTGAAGCAGATGCTTCTCAAGTTCAGCAACGACGGCTCGACTCTTGGCAAACAACAGCAGGCGAATGACAGAACGAGCGGAGGTGAGATCTGGCGAAGTCTGCATAGGCCGAAATCCAAAAGGCCAGAGGTTGGCGTTTCAGCAGCCGGGATTGCCATCTGCTCGAGCTGTGGGATCCACTGCTGCTTGTTCTTTCCTAACACTTAACCTTGGGGAAAAGCTGAAAAGGAACAGCGAACGTAGCGAGAGACCCCCAGAGTGCACCTTTTCCGCCCAACTGACAACCGTGGAACTCAGTGAAACAGGTAGGCCAACCCCACCAGCAGGGCCACCAACCCCACCGCTGTCAGGGTGAAGTGAAGCAGAGAGGTCCTGCCTTTGCGCACCATGTTGCGCATGGCCAGGCGGGTATAGCTCGGGGGGGATCCCTGCTGCTCCGCAACGCTTGCGCGAATGCCGGTCGAAGAAGAATCTGCAGAAGAAGGCTGCGCCATCCGAATGACCAGAGCAATAACTTAACCCTGTCTCCAGGCTAGCTCAATCTGCCTGCCAGACATCGGCATCGTTTTGGGGTAACCTGCCGATTGCAGCGAAGCGATGGCTGTTGGGCGGGGATCTTCCGGTGCCAAAATAACGACAGCATCCCCCTCCTTGGCGCTTATGTTGCAGGTTCAGCATCTTTCCTACCATCCGGCAGCCGTTTCCCAGCCGATTCTCAAGGATCTCTCCTTTGAGCTGGGCCCGAACCAGTTGGGGCTGATCGTGGGCAAAAGTGGGGCCGGCAAGAGCACCCTGCTGGAAATCTTGGCCGGCTTGGCGCGGCCCACCCAGGGACGGATTGCCTGGGGCGGGACGGAGCTCTCCCTCAACCAGTTGCGCAGCCTGGCGGGGTTGGTGTTTCAGTTCCCGGAGCGGCACTTTTGTGGCTTGACGGTGCTGGAGGAAATGCGCTTCGGCCACCCGGAACTGCAGCAAAAGGAGATCGAGAATGTCCTCCAGCAGGTGGGATTGGCAGGGATCCCTCTGCACACCTTCCCCAACCACCTCAGCGGCGGGCAACAGCGGCGCTTGGCCCTGGCGGTGCAGCTCATTCGCGGCCCGTTTCTGCTGCTGCTGGACGAGCCGACGGCGGGGCTGGATTGGTCCGTGCGGCGGCAGTTGATCGAGCTGTTGGCCCGGCTGAAATCCACCTGGACGGTGTTGGTGGTTTCCCACGACCCGGAGGAGCTGTCCTCTATTGCCGATGTGCAGTGGACGTTGCAGGCGGGATCCCTACAGCCGGTGCCGGCAGAGGCGCTGCTTCACAAGTAGCGGCGCGGATCCACCGGTTGGCCGTTGACCCGCACTTCAAAGTGAACATGAGGCCCGGTGGAGAGGCCGGTGGAGCCAGAAGCGGCAATGGCCTGCCCCCGCTGTACCTGCTGGCCCACCCCGACGGCGACGCGGCTGTTGTGGGCATAGAGGGTGGTGATGCCGCCGCCGTGGTTCACAATCACCGTGTAGCCGTAGCCGCCGTACCAACCGGCGTAGATGACCGTGCCCCGGTCTGATGCCCGAACTGGCGTGCCGGTGGGCACACCGAAGTCGATCCCCGCATGAAAGCGGCGGCTGCGATAGAGGGGGTGAACCCGCCAGCCAAAGCCACTGGTGATCGGCCCGCCCACCGGTGGGATCAACCGGCCCGTCCCCTGAACCGGATCCCCACCCCCTCGCTGCTGAGCCTGCTGGGCGATCAGTTGCTGGATGAGGACGGTCAACTGTTGAGAATCGGCTTCCAAACGCCGTTGGGCTGCTTCATAGGCAGCGCGCTCGTTGGCCAGGCGGCCCACCAGTTGCTCTTGGGCGGCAGCCTGCTGCTGCAGTTGGTTTTTCTGGGCGGCCAGCTCCTGCAAAATCAAAGAAATCTCGTTGCGCTGCATCTCCAGAGCAACGCGCTGCTGCTCCACCTCCTCAGCCATCGCCTGCAGCTCCCGGATCAACTGCCGGTCGGCCTCGATCAGCAATTGCAACTGGTGGCGGCGATCGAAAAACTCGTTCAGGTCGCGGCTGGTGAGCAGCAAAGCCCACCAATGTTCTGCCCCCTGCCGCTGCATGTAGCGCAAGCGGGCGGCCGTGCCCTGCTGCTGCCGCCTCAGGCGGTCTTGCAGCTCCTGGAGCTCTTGCTGCGCTTGCTCTAGGGCCTTCTGGGCCTGTTCCAGACGATATTGGTTGTCGCGCAGGCTGGCTTCGGTTTGGCGAATGTTTTGGCGCAGGGATCCCATGCGGCGGCGGGCCTCTTCTTCGGCCTGGCGCACTTCTCCGAGGCGGCGCTGAGTGCTCTGGATTTGTTGCTGGATCTGCTGCTGGCGCTGCTGCAGTTGGTTAACATTCTGCGCCTGAGACGGGGCCATTTCCCACAGCAGCAGACAGAGGGCGAGCAATCCGAACACCATCCACCCTTTCAGCCTGTGTGCCACACGACTCAGACTTGTCACTCCCCACACCCTCTGCAACAGACCTACCGACCCTAAGGATACAAAGATTTGCCAGGATCTGACCGAGCCCAACTGGATTGTTGCCCCCCGGTCTCGCTACTCCAAATGGCGATGGGCTGGCCGCCCGCCTATCGGCAAAACTTCAGGCTAAAAATAGTAAAAATAATACGAGAATGACAAAAATCGACCCAAGAGCCATCTCATACAAACGGGACACCATGCGCCACTTGCGAGTCTGGGGGGCTTCTTCCTCCTCTCTGCCCAGTTCAATATTGGCTAGAGAGACAACAAGGCCACAGATGGCTGATAAAAGGAGGAACCAGCGACGCCACGAAAGAATGGGAAAAGCAAACGCTCCAACCAGTGCTGTAAACGCACAAACAGTTGCTCCCATAAACACCAGCTTTGCCCGTTCTCTGTTCATCTGTTAACCTTCTCCCAAAAGGGAATTTTTACAATTTATTCTTGGTTACAATTTATTCTTGTTTTGCCGACAAGCCGGTTTTGTTATTTCTGGATTCTAAGCGCCATTCTCCCCTCACCGACCGCCAGCGGTACGACGCCGGCTGCCCCACATCCCTGTTGGGTTTCGTGGTCTGGGCCTGAGGGCAAAGTTTAGGTGCGGTTTGGCAATGGAAGTCGCTGCGGGCGTCAGCAACATGAGGTGGATTGGTCTGGCCCAACCCCACGGTTGGCGTAGCGTGCCATGGGGAATGCCAGAGCGCGGGACTGAGAGCTCCCCGAACCCCTTAAAAGCTAAATTGAGAGTTAAGGGTGAGTTGCCACGCAAGCTAAGATCGGCAAATCCTGTCTATCGATAGAGGATCCGCGTCGGCCATGATGACCGTAATGGAGTTTTTCGCCCTCAGTGCTGGGGAGTGGATGTGCCAGCGCACCAGCCATCACTTGGCTTTTCGCCGCTCTGAGGGAGGGAGGTCGAAAGTCCAGATTGCCACGCTTGCGCCAACCGATCCAGCCGTCATCCGGGTTTGTGAGCTGTTCAAGGTGGATCCGCAGCGAGCTGTGGGAGCAGCGCGGGTGCGGTGGGATGGCGAGCAGGAGTGGGACAACGAAGAGTACAAAGGCGATGTGGTGCTGGTTCCCATCCCCGATGAGGTCGATCCCATGCGCGGGCAATTGCTGCGGGATCAGGGCTATGCCGAAAAAATACCGGTGGCCGGTACCTATGTGATGGGATCCGACGGCGCCCTCACCCTCTACACCGAATATGAGATGACCGAGTCAGAGGAGCGCATCTGGTTTGCCAGCCCGAACCTGCGCCTGCGGGCCAGCACCGTCAAGCGCTTTGGTGGCTTTAGCATGGCTTCTTTCTGCTCTGAGGTGCGCAAACTTTCGGCCAGCCCTTCCCCTGCCCCGGCCATGAGCGAGTTCCGCTCGTTCGGAGGCTAGAGTTTTTTCTCTTCTCAACCGCAACCCACATACAGCTTGTGCCATGCATCAAGTCTTGGATCTGGGGATTAACCTGCTCCACGCCAACCAACACCAGGCCGACCACAACCGGGAGCACTTCGATGCCTGGGGAGTGACCTGTCTGAACCTCATGAGCGCTCCCGGAGCCGGGAAGACCTCTTTGCTGGAGAAAACCGTGGCCGCTCTTGCCGGCTCGCTGCGCCTGGCGGTGATCGAGGGAGACATGACAACCCAACTGGATGCAGAGCGGTTGCGCTGCTACGGAATCCCGGTGATTGCCATCAACACGGGTCGGGCCTGTCATCTGGACGCGGCCATGGTGGCCGGGGGTTTACAGCAGTTGGAAGCCCTGCTGGATCCGCAACAACTGGATTTGCTGCTGGTGGAAAATGTCGGCAACCTGGTCTGCCCGGCGGAGTTTGAGGTGGGAGAACACGCCAAGGTAGCGCTGCTCAGCGTTGCCGAAGGGGAGGATAAGCCTCTCAAGTACCCGATTATGTTTCGAGAGGCGGATTGTCTGCTGATCACCAAAGTGGATCTGGTGCCTGTTTTGGAGGTGGATTTGGATCGGATGCAAGCCAACATCCGTGAGATCAACCCTTCTGTGCCCATTTTTTGTCTTTCTGCGAAGACGGGTGCCGGGCTGGATCCCTGGCTGGGCTGGATCCGAGAGCAGATTTTCCTCACCCAGCAAGGACGGCAGTCGAAGTGAAGGGTATCATACTGAGCATCTGGCCGTGGAACTCTCCTCACCTGAACCGGCCAGGCAGGGGATGAGCTGGAACCTCTGGCGGGGTCAATTTGCAGACGACTGTGTGATGGAAAATCCCGGCTATGGCCAATTTAAGCGACTTTATCCAGGGTATTGAGCAGTTAATCGAGCTGGCTCAGAAGCTGGATGAGAAAAAACAAAGTGGGGAACTACGAACTGAAGTTCGCGTCCAGGCCCGGCCTCTGGGCAGTTCTATTCCCCGTTCCGGCTCTATTCCCCCTCGTCCCAGCGGCGTTCAAACCGCCACGGGGCAATCCTCTTGGAGCAGCGAGCCGCAGGTTAGACCTGCAGCGGGCCCATGTGAGCAGAGCAGAGCCGCTGCAACGGACTCGCTCCGCAGCGCCAAGGGCCTCGCGCTCAAGGACGTGGGAGGTCTGAAAGAAGAACTCCAAATTCTGCGGGAGATGGTAGAACTTCCCCTCAAGCGGCCCGATCTGCTGGCCAAGCTGGGACTGGATCCGCCCCGTGGCGTGCTGTTGGTGGGAGCCCCAGGCACCGGCAAGACTCTGACTGCCCGCGCCCTGGCCGAGAGCCTGGGGGTGAACTACATTGCCGTTGTCGGCCCGGAACTGATCGGCAAGTATTACGGGGAGGCGGAGGCGCGCCTGCGGCAGCTATTTGAGAAGGCGGCTAAGTCTGCCCCCTGTCTGGTGTTCATCGACGAAATCGATGCTCTTGTCCCCAACCGCGCCACCGTCGAGGGGGAGGTAGAAAAACGCCTGGTGGCTCAAATGCTGGGGCTGATGGACGGGTTTGCGGCTCAAAAAGGTGTTGTGGTGCTGGCGGCCACCAACCGGCCTGAGGCCCTGGATCCGGCCCTGCGGCGACCGGGGCGCTTTGACCGGGAGATCATCTTTAAGGTGCCGGATCGGGAGGGGCGGCGGGAGATCCTGGCCATTCACACCCGCGGCATGCCGCTGGCGGAGGATGTGGATTTGGACAGCCTGGCGGATCAGACGCTGGGCTTTGTGGGGGCGGATCTGCGCGGCCTGTGCCAGGCGGCAGCCTATGCAGCTTTGCGGCGCCAGGTGCCGGATTTGGAATCCCCCATTCCCGAATCCCTAAAAGTCACAGCAGCGGACTTTCAGCAGGCTCTGCAACAGGTAAAGCCGGCGGTGTTGCGCTCGGTGGAAATTGAGTCGCCCCAGGTGAGCTGGGATCAGATCGGCGGCCTGGAGCACGCCAAGCAGATTTTGCAGGAGGCCATCGAGGGATCCCTGCTGCACCCGGAGCTGTACGAGCAGGCCCAGGCCCAGGCCCCCAAAGGGATCCTCCTCAGCGGGCCCCCCGGCACCGGCAAGACGCTGCTGGCCAAGGCCATCGCCTCCCAGGCCAAGGCCAATTTCATCGCCGTCTCCGGCCCGGAGCTGCTCAGCAAATGGGTGGGATCCTCCGAGCAGGCGGTGCGGGAACTCTTTGCCCGCGCCCGCCAGTGTGCCCCTTGCGTCATCTTCATCGATGAGATCGACACCCTCGCTCCCGCGCGAGGCAGCTACTCCGGCGATAGTGGCGTCAGCGACCGTGTCCTGGGGCAACTCCTGGCCGAACTGGACGGGATCCGCCCCAGCCAGGGGGTGCTGGTGGTGGCGGCCACCAATCGCAAAGCCAGTTTGGATCCCGCCCTCACCCGTGCCGGACGGCTGGAGCTGCACCTGAGTGTGGAGCTGCCGGATCGCGCCGGGCGGTGGGAAATCTTATCTGTACATAACCGCAAGCGTCCCCTGGGGCCGGATGTGGATTTACAGGGGTGGGCCGAGCAGACCCAAGGTTGGAGCGGTGCCGATCTGGCTCTATTGAGCAACCGTGCCGCCATTGCCGCCATCCGCCGCCACCGCGCCACTGCCGAGACGGTGGATGCCAAAACCCTGGTCATCTGCCAGGAAGACTTTGCCCAGGCCTTTGCCGAGCTGCAGCAGCAGCGGCAGGCCAGCTAGAAGACAGGGATCGCTTGCCATTCCGGCCGCCGGTGGGCGTGGGCCGCCTCGCCGCAGGTGCGGGGAGTGGGAAAGATCTTGTCGGGGTTGGCGATGTGCTGCGGGTCAAATACCTGCCGCACCCACTGCATGCTCTCCAAATCCGTGGGCGTAAACATCTCCGACATGTAGCAGCGTTTCTCCGCCCCGATGCCGTGCTCGCCAGAAAGGCTACCCCCCAGGCGCACACAGAGTTTGAGAATCTCGCCCCCCAGTTTCTCCACCTGCTCCAGGGATCCCGGCACCGACTCGTCGTAGAGGATCAGCGGATGGAGATTGCCGTCGCCGGCATGGAACACATTGGCCACCGGGTAGCCGTATTCGCGGCTGAGGCGCTCGATTTCTTTGAGGACATAGGCTAGCTGGCTGCGGGGGATCACCCCATCCTGGACGTAGTAGTTGGGGCTGAGCTTGCCCATTGCAGCAAAGGCCGCCTTGCGCCCCTTCCATAGCCGCGCCCGCTCTTCTGGGCCGGCTGCCACTTGCACCTGGCGGGCCCCGTTTTTGAGGCACAGCGCCCTCACCTGTTGGCCGGCTTCCTCCACCTCCAGCTCCAGCCCGTCCACCTCCACCAGCAAGATGGCCGCCGCATCCCGCGGGTAGCAGCCCAACTGCACCACATCCTCGACGGCGTTGATGCTGAAGTTGTCCATGATCTCCAGGCCGGCGGGGATGATCCCGGCAGCGATAATGTCAGAGACGGCGGATCCCGCTGCTTCTACACTGTCGAAGTCCGCCAGCAAAACCTGAACCTGGGCCGGGGTTTTCAGCAGGCGCAGGGTAATCTCGGTAGCGATGCCCAGGGTGCCCTCGGAACCGACAAACAGACCTACCCAGTCGTAGCCGGGCATCTCCGGGATCTTGCCCCCCCAGCGCACCACTTCCCCATCCGGCAGCACCACCGTCAAGCCGAGGATGTGGTTGGCTGTTACCCCGTACTTGAGGCAGTGGACGCCGCCGGAGTTTTCCGCCACATTGCCGCCGATGGAGCAAACCGACTGGCTAGAGGGATCCGGCGCATAAAAATAGCCCTGGTCGGCCACCGCTTGGGTAATCCAGGCGTTGATCACCCCCGGCTGCACCACCATGCAGCGGTTGTCTAGGTCAATCTCCAGGATCTGTTTCATCAGGGTGGTGGCAATGACGACGCTATTTTCCAGGGGTAGCGCCCCTCCCGAAAGGCCAGTGCCGGATCCCCGCGCCACAAAGGGCACCTGGTAGCGGCTGCACAGCTTCACCACCTGCGCCACCTCTTCTGTGGTGCGCGGCAACACCACCAAAGCCGGCCTTTGCCGGTAGCTGGTCAGCCCGTCACACTCGTAAACCAACAGCTCCTCCGGCTTGCTGATCACTCGCCGGGGATCGAGAATTTTTTTGAGCTCAGCCGTCAGCTTGATCCAGTCGAAGGTGAGGCCAGCTTGCAGAGGATGGGAAGCGCGGACAACCATAGAGCGTTGGCGAGAAATGTGCTTAGGGGAGATATCGTCACTATAGTCTGGATAGTCTGGCTGGAGAGCCTATGCAGTCCCGCAGCGCCGAACAGATTCTCAAACAAGTGCGGCAGCTCTACGACCTCTACCCCTTCCCGCCACAGCCCATCGGCACCGTTCCCCCGCCGGGGTGGAACTGGCGCTGGAGCTGGCCCCAGGCCTATGCCTTTTGCACAGGTGCTCATCCAGGCCGCCGCCCAGTGCGCATCCTGGACGCCGGCTGCGGCTCTGGGGTGGGGACGGAGTATATCGCCCACCAAAACCCCAACGCCGAAATCTGGGCTTTTGACCTGAGCAGCCGCGCCCTGGAGATTGCCGAGGCCCGCTGCCGGGCTTCCCAGGCACCACCGGTGCACTTTCGCCAGCTCAACGTTTACGACATCGACCAACTGCCGGGGCAGTTCGACTTCATCAACTGCGTAGGCATGCTCCACCACCTCCCGGATCCGGTGGCGGGGCTGCAGGCTCTGGCAAACAAGCTGGCTCCCGGCGGGATCCTGCACCTATTTGTGTACGGCGAGCTGGGCCGCCACGAGATCCGCCTGATGCAGAAGGCCATCCGCCTCTTGGTCACTGGCTCAGAGCATCAGCCGCTAGCTTCCGCAGAACACCTACAGCAAGGGCTCCAGGTGGGCCGCCGCCTTTTCCAGATTTTGCCAGACAGCAACCGCATCCAGCAGCAGGAACGCGCCCGCTGGGCCATCGAAAACGTGGACGACGAATGCTTTGCCGATATGTACCTGCACCCGCAGGAAGTGGACTACACCATCGAGACGCTGTTTGAGCTAATTCAGGCTTCAGGGCTGCAGTTTTTGCGCTTTTCCAACCCAGAGTTCTGGCGGCTGGAGCGGGTGTTGGGCAAAGATGAAACCCTACTGGCCCAGGCAGCCCAACTGCCGGAGCCGGAGCGCTACCGCCTAATCGAGCTGTTGGATCCGGTGGTGGCCCACTACGAGCTCTTTCTCGGCAAGCCCCCTATTCGCCGCTGGGAATGGACCCATCCAGAGGATGTGGCCGCGGCAGTTGCCCACCTCAGCCCCTGCCTGGGCCTGTGGCCGGGGCGGAGCCTCTTCAACTACGCCTATGAGGCCATCTCCCTCAGCGAGGAAGCCTTCGCCTTCCTGCAGCAGGTGGACGGGATCCGCACCGTCCAAGCCCTTCAAGAAAGCCTAGACTCTCCCCTGAGCTGGCCGCAGTTGCAGCAGTTGCTGCGCTGGCAAGTGTTGCTTTTGGAGCCGCAAGAGAACAGTTTTTGAGGGCTCTTGGCGGCTTTGAGACAGGAAGAGGCCATTGCGGCATTTGCTTTCTTGGTCTTCCCTAGCTTATGCTAGAAGACTGTGACCTTTCCCCTGGCCATTTCTGGGGTTATTGCCATGCCCAAAATCAAAACTCGCAAGGCAGCCGCCAAGCGCTTTCGCCTCACCGGCAGCGGCAAGTTCATGCGTCGCCGGGCCGGGCACAACCACTTGCTTGAGCACAAAACCACCAACCGCAAACGCAAATTGGCCGGCGTGGCCCTGGTGGATGAACGGGATCTGGCCAACGTGCGCCTGATGCTGCCCAACACCCACTAGGTGGGATCCCGTTGCGCCGCTTCCTCCACTCCCTCAGCCTAGGGTGAGCCGATCGCCACGGCAGGCCAAAAGTCTCAAGGCTTGTTCGCCCTTGTATCCATCTGTCTGTATTGAGTTACCGCCATGAGAGTCAAACGGGGCAATGTTGCCCGCAAGCGTCGCAAGAAGATCCTCAAGCTGGCCAAAGGCTTTCGCGGAGCCGGCTCTAAGCTGTTCCGCACCGCCAACCAGCAGGTGATGAAGGCCCTGCGCAGTGCCTACCGGGATCGCCGCCGCAAGAAGCGGGATTTTCGCCGCCTCTGGATTGCCCGCATCAATGCCGCCACCCGCGCCCAGGGCCTGCGCTACAGCGAGTTCATCGACGGCCTCAAAAAAGCCAATATCCAGCTCAATCGCAAAATGTTGGCCCGCTTGGCTTTCCTGGATCCCGAAGCCTTCACCCAAGTGGTGGCTGCGGCCCGCCAGTCCCGCACCGCCTGAAGGGGATGGGATCTCGGTCTCCGTTGGCCTCGGCGATCCAGAGGTCTTGCTGGGCGGCCAGCCTGGCCTTAGTTTGCCTAGGGATCCCTGCCGCTGCCCGTCCCTGGTCAGAGATTGTTCGTTCGGGTCAGTTGCGAGTTGCAGTCAAAGACAACCTCAGGCCGTTGGGGTTTCGCGATGCCGAAGGCAAGCTGCAGGGGTTTGAGATTGACCTAGCCCGCGAGCTGGGATCCCGGCTGCTGGGATCCCCGGCGGCGGTGGAGCTGGTGCCAGTGGCCAATGTGGAGCGGCTACAGGTGCTGACTGCGGGGGAAGTGGATCTGGCCATCGCTCAGATCGGCATCACACCGGATCGGGCGCGCCAGGTGGAGTTCACCTCGGCCTACTACCCGGATGGCCCCAGCCTGGTTGTGGCCCGTTCCCAAAACTGGACGAGCTGGTCAGAGCTGCGCGGCGCGCGGATTGCCGTCCTGCGCGGATCGGCCGCCATTCCCCACCTCCAGCGCTACCTCCCAGGGGTTGAGTTGGTGGCGGTGGATTCCTACCAGGAAGGGGCAGAATTGCTCCTAAAAGGGGCGGTGCAGGCCTGGGCAGCGGATCGCTCGGTGCTGGCGGGGTGGCTGGCGGAGCACCCCCAGTTTCAGTTTCTGGGATCCCCGTTGGCGACGGTGGGGCTGGCCATTGCCCTGCCCAAGGGGCTGGAGCATGCTGAATTGCGGCTGCGGGTGCGCCGAGAACTGGAGAACCTGCGCGCCGAGGGCTGGCTGGCGGAGCAGGCGAGAGCTTGGGGCCTGCCCTAGGCCAGTTACAGACACCCTTCACAGCCCTGGGCTTCCAACTCTCCCCTCCTTTTGGGAGAGAAGCTGAAAGTGATGGTCTCAGCGGCACAGAGCGCTTGAGCGTTGTCTTGTTGGCAATGGCAAGGGCTCCGCGCCCACCAGACGCCGTTTGCAGTTAGCCAGCAGGGGTTGCGAGCCAAGGGATCCAGCCGGCTACTCTTCCTCCGGCAATTCGGGGGGAGGCTCCTGCCACTGCGGGTCGTCCAAGATGGCTTTCTTGGTTTCTTTGAGCTGTTTCCAGAGCTGTTTGATCTGCCGATAGGCTTCCTCCGGGGTGATCTTGCCCCCCGTTTCCAGGCCACAGATCAAAGACACCCTGTTGCTGAATTCTTGTAAATTGGCATCGAAAACCAAATTCTGGGGTCTCACCTCGCCCCAGTAGGGATAGCGAGGCGAAATAAACTCATCTTTGTTGGGGGGTAGGTTTGACTCTGTCACGGCACAACCAAGATAAAAGGGCTATTAAAACCGGAAGATTGGGAGGAGAACTCTACTGAGCTCTAATCCAGAGAAGAATCTATAGAAGAGATTATGGACGCTTTTTCTTGACCGGTTTGGGAACTTTGGCCGGATCCCGCGGCGGATAAAGTTGATCTGAAATAGACTGCTGACCTGAAGACGAGGGAAGAGAGCCCTTCTTGACTTTGGGGCGGGGCGTTGAGTGCTTCAGGCGGGGGCGCGGCGGCGCTTTGAGCACAGGGCCGATGGGAGTTCCCGCCTCCACGTAGAGCAGGGATCCGCGGCGACGCACCTGTAGATCCCAGAAATTGCCTACCTCCTTGCCCGGCAGGGAGCCGATCAGGCGCAATTTGAAGGCTTGGGGCTTGGGAGCTATTCGGGTAGGCGGGACGGGATCCTTGCTCCGCTGAGAAGAAGGGCTGGCAGAGGTTTTTTTGCCCGATTGGCGGATTTTGACGATGATAAACCCTTTCTCCTGGGACTGAAAAACAACCTCGCCCCGAATGGAAAACCAATCCGGCACCACCGCCGGACGGGAGCCCTCAGGGAGCGTCTGCCCCATTTCTTCGGGGGCCCACACCCCCATCAGCTGCACGTGCAGATCTTCGCTCTTGTCGCGGGTGCGAGGATAGACCACCCACAGGTAGTTGCGGTCTGGCTGTAGGTGCTTACGTACCAGACTCATCACCCGGCCCAGCAATACGGCATTCAGCTCCAAGCCATCTGAGGTACGTAAGACCCCGCGGGTAAAGTGCCCAGGGGAAGGAATGTACTGTCCCTCGATGAGGCCAATCGCCCGGTATTGCATCTTCTCCCCAGGCGGCGGGATGGGTTCCAAACAGACTCGCTCTCTTTCCGCCGCTTTCGTCGTCGCCAAAGTAGCAGTGGTACCGACAACAGGCTGCAAAGACTCCGTCCCGCTACCGCGAGCAGAGCCAGCGGTTGACACCGAATCCTCAGCTTTTCCCGGCAGGGAGGAGGCCCTGGCCTCGCCAGTTGAGCTGGGTCTGGGGGGCCGCACAGATCGAAAGGGAGGTCTTAGCTCTGAGGACATTGTGACGGTTCCGTTGCAATCGATCCAGAAGGTTAACTCAAGTGCTCAAGAAGGGGCAGTGATGCTCGTCTGGCAGCGCAAGACATTTGCTGTTGCAAAAACAGGCCCTACTTCTGCCCTCGACCCAAGACCTGCCCAACACACCACCCAGCCTAACAACGCTTTTCCTGGTTCGTCTCAGTCGGCCAACCCACATTCCCTCGCGTCGGAGGCGTCTGTCGGCCAAAAGAACGGCTGTTGTTGTCACCAGCGTAGCTGAAGATAATAGCAACTGCTCCAGGAAAAGGAAAAGCAATATAGTCGTTGCAAGCAAAATTAAGACGCTTCGCCCCCTCTCCCCTTGTGGGAGAGGGGAGCTAGAGCTCAACCAGCAAGCTGTTCCATGGCTGTTTGCCATAACTCTATCTGCTGAGCAGAGCTCTTGCCTGGCCTCGCCCAGTGCCCTACTTAGCCAGAGAAATCGATTTAACCATCCCCAGATCGCTCCCCTATCCTTTGTTCGGATCGGCATCTACCCACACCTGGGGAGTAAAACTGCCATGTAGGCCATAGGGAATGTGGTGCCGCAACGGGATCCGCGCCACCGGGCCGGCAGCCAGGTCTGAGGCATCCAGGATCACCACCTGAGAGCGCTGGCTGGCCGCATCAAAAACCACCGTCACGATCCACCCCGCCTCTTCTGCTGGGTTCTCCGGATCCGGGATGAACACCGGCTCTCCCACAAAGCCGCGCGGGGCAAAGCTGTACTGCTGCGTGCGGCCTGTGGCGGTATCCAACTTGAGAATGGCCTGTAGGGGAGCATTGGGGCCAGGCGCATGGGTGGCTCCAATGTAGATGTAGCGGTGGGATCCCCCCATTTGAGCTGGGTGGATGGCCGGAAACTCCACCGAGCGATCCAGCAGCAGTTCCCGCCTCACACTGCCCGCCTTGGGATCCAGCTCAAACCGCCACAGCTTGCCGGCTGGCACCTGGGCAAAGTCGATCTGCAGGTAGTCGGCATCTGGCTCCAGGGCAGGATAGTTCTCATAGAGGACGGCATCCACCACCACCTGCTCCCCGACTTCGTAGCCGTTGACAAAATGGAACACAAACCCCGGCTCTGTTTCCAGTTGCAGGGGCTCGCCCTCTTGGGGAAAGAGCCAGATGCGGGTCGGTTCTCCGGGCTTCAAGGTCAGACAGGTGCCCGCCGGCTGCCAGCCCAACACAAACGGCAGGGGGTTGAAGACCACCGGATTTTGGAAAAAGATGCGGTAGCGGGGTGTCCAGACAAAATCGTGCAGGAAGGCAAAGCCCGGCAGGCGGTAGTCCCGCTGTTCCAGCAAGCGCCCGCGCGCATCCAGACGGTACAGCAACAAGGTGGAGTTGAGGGCAGCTCGCACCCCGAAGGCGATGAGATCTCCCGTGTGGGGATCCCGCCGGGGATGGGCGGTAAAAGGCTGGCTGGCGGAGATCCCGCCGGCAAATGTTTCGATCCCCTCCGTGGCCAAGGTGGCCGGGTTCAGGCGGTAGGGGGCGCTGGCCTCCCACAGCGCCAGCAGCTTGTCGCCCAGGCAGAGGACGTTGGTGTTGGCGGGGTTCTTCCATTTCAGATCCAAAAAATTGGCCCACCAGCCTCCCGGCTTCTGGGTGCCAAACACGCCGCGGTAGAGCACCCGGCCCGCCTTCTCCTCTGCCTCAAACTCAGGGGTGCGCACAAACCGGTTGCGAAAATGAACCTTCCCCGCCACAAAGGTGATGGCACAGATCATGCCGTCGCCGTCAAAAGGATGGCCGTAGCGCTGGGATCCCGCCTCCAGCTTGCCGGGGCCATTGCGAAATAGGGTTCCCCGCAGCCGCTCCGGGATCCGCCCCTCGATCTCCGTAATCCAATAGTCGTACTCCTGGCGCAAAGAGCGATAGCCCAACTGCCAGTCGGTGCTGCTGTAGGAGAGAGAAGCGATACTGACCATGGGAGATCGGCAAGCAACGCCTTCTATTGTTGCTTAAACTTTTGTAAAGTTACCAGTTTTTCTGGGTCAGCCTCGCTTGGGATCCCCAAGCTGAAGTTGCCCCAACTGGACTATGGTAGGAAATGCCCCAGAAGCGCCTGACAGGATAAACAGCACCCATGTTTGATGCCCTCTCCGAGAAGTTGGAATTGGCCTGGAGAAAGCTGCGCGGCCAGGACAAAATCACCGAAACCAACATTCAGGAAGCTCTGCGGGAGGTGCGGCGCGCCCTTCTGGATGCGGATGTCAATCTGCAGGTGGTGAAGCAGTTTATCGAGGATGTGCGGGAAGCTGCCCTGGGCTCCGAGGTGATCCTGGGGGTGACGCCGGATCAGCAGTTCATCAAGATCGTCCATGACGAGCTGGTCAAGGTGATGGGAGAGGCCAACGTGCCCATCGCCCAAGCGGAGCAGCCCCCCACCATTGTGCTCATGGCCGGCCTGCAGGGATCCGGCAAAACCACCACCTGCGCCAAGCTGGCTTTGTATTTGCGCAAGCAGGGCAAAAAGTCCCTCCTGGTGGCCGGGGATATCTACCGTCCGGCGGCTATCGACCAGCTCAAAACTCTGGGCCAGCAAATTCAGATCCCCGTTTTCGATCTGGGCAAGACGGATCCCGTGGAGATCGCCCGGCAGGGGGTAGCAGCCGCGCGGGAACAGGGCTACGACTATGTAATTTTAGATACTGCCGGTCGTCTGCAGATCGACCTGGAGATGATGGCCGAGCTGGAGCGGATTAAGGCGGCGGTGCAGCCGCACGAGATCTTGCTGGTGGTGGACGCCATGATCGGCCAAGAGGCGGCCAGCCTTACCCAAGCCTTCCATGAGCGCCTGGGCATCACCGGCGCCATCCTCACCAAGCTGGATGGGGATACTCGTGGCGGGGCGGCCCTCTCCATTCGCCAAGTTTCCGGCCAGCCGATCAAGTTCGTCGGTGTCGGCGAAAAAGTGGAAGCGCTGGATCCCTTTTACCCAGATCGCATGGCCTCGCGCATTTTGGGTATGGGGGATATCCTCAGCTTGGTGGAAAAAGCCCAAGAAGAGATCGACCTGGGCGATGCCGCCAGCATGGCGGAGAAGATGATGACCGCCCAGTTTGATTTCACCGATTTCCTCAAGCAGATGCGCCTGATCAAACGCATGGGATCCCTGGCGGGGCTGTTGCGGCTGATGCCGGGGATGGGCAAAATCAGCGAGGAACAATTGCAAAAGGGGCAAGACCAACTGGCCCGCGCCGAGGCCATGATCAACTCCATGACGCCCGAAGAGCGCCGCAATCCCGACCTGTTGGCCCGCAGTGTCAGCCGCAAACGACGGGTGGCCCGTGGATCTGGCCATAAGCTGGAGGATGTCAGCCGACTGGTGAGCGATTTCCAGCGCATGCGCGACATGATGCGCAACATGGGCATGGGCGGTGGTTTTCCCGGGTGGGGGGGCGGGCGCACCCCTCTTCCCGGCGGGGATCCCAGTTGGCGCGGACGTTCGACAGCCCCTCCTGCCCGGCCACAGCCCAGCCGCAAACCGGGCAAAGGTGGAGGCAAAAAAGGGGGCAGTAACCGCGGCTTTGGGGGCAAGTAAAATAAGACATGCCCTTCCACGTTGTTTTGGTTGCCCCAGAGATCCCGGCCAACACGGGAAACATCGCCCGCACCTGTGCAGCCACCGATACCCCTCTCCATCTGGTAGATCCTTTGGGGTTTCGCCTCTCGGATCGCTATCTCAAGCGGGCGGGGCTGGACTACTGGCAGCACGTCCAGCTCTATCGCTACCCCTCCTGGTCGGCTTTGCTGCAGGCCCATCCTGAGGCTCGTTTCTGGTGCTTTAGCGTGCGCGGCCAGGCCCTCTACACCGAGGTGTCCTATCAGCCGGGAGATTGGCTGGTGTTCGGCAGCGAAAGCCGGGGGTTGGATCCCGTGTTCTTGGAAACCTATCCCAGCGTGCGCATCCCGCTGCGGGGGCCGGTGCGCAGCCTCAACCTCAGCAATGCCGTGGCCATTGCCCTTTTTGAGGCATTACGTCAACAGGGATCCCTGACAAAGGCATGAGGGGTCGGGCCGATCCTGTTATGATCAGAGCTTCTCTCCGTCAGGAAGATGTGTGCTTTGCAGTATCTGCGTCCCGATTTGCTTCATCTCAAGCCCTACGACGCCGTGCCCACCCCGGCTGCCGACAAGCTGGACGCCAATGAGTTTCCCCTCGATTGGCCGGAAGGGTTCAAGCAAAAGCTCTCGCTGCTCTGGGAAAAAGGGATCCCGAGCAACCGCTACCCCGATGCCCAGCACCGGGGCCTCAAGCAGGCCATTGCCGCCTATGCCGGGGCCGATCCTGACCAAATCAGCCTGGGCAATGGGTCAGATGAACTGATCCGTTCGCTGCTCATCGCCACCTGTGTGGGCGGGCGGGGCGGCATTTTGGTTGCCGAGCCCACCTTCTCCATGTACGCCATCCTGGCCCAGAGCCTGGGGATCCCGGTGGTGCGGGTGCCGCGCCATGCCGAGACCTTTGCCCTGGATCTGGAGCGGTGTCAACAGGCCGTAGTGGAGCAGCGGGTGCGGGTGGTGTGTTTGGTGGATCCCAATTCGCCCACCGGCAACGGCCTGAGCACTGCCGAGTGGGCCTGGGTGGAAGGGTTGCCCGCCGAGATTTTGGTGATCCTCGATGAGGCCTATTTCGAGTTCAGCCAACACACGGCCCTGCCCAAGCTGGCGGAGCACCCCAACTGGGTTATCTTGCGCACCTTCTCCAAAGCCTTTCGCCTGGCGGCCCACCGGGTGGGCTATGCCATCGGCCACCCGCAGCTCGTCCGGGTGCTGGATGCCATCCGCCTGCCCTACAATCTCTCGGCCATCTCCCAGTGGGCCGTTCAGATCGCCCTGGAACATGCCGAGGAGTTTTTGGCCGACCTACCCCTTATCCGTCAGGAGCGGGAAGCCCTCTACCAAGCCCTGCAGGAGCTGCCGGGAGTGCGGGTGTGGCCTAGCCAGGCCAATTTTCTCTACTTCCGGGTGGCAGGATGGGATCCCCAAGATTTACAACGGGCCTGGCAAGAGCTGGGAACTTGCGTGCGCTGTACCGGCGGCGGGCTGCGCCTGACGGTGGGCACCCCCGCAGAAAACCGACGCGCCCTGGAGCGCCTGCGGCAGCTCTTGCCATAGCTCTAACCTGCCTCTAGAGCCGGGGTGGATCTATGGACAAGAAGCGCTGGATCCAGCTTTGCACCTGCTGCAATTGTCGTTCGTCCAGTTGCTCCAGCGCTTGGGCAATTTCCGCTCTGAGTCGTCTCTGGGCGTCGGTTTGAGCCTGCTGCAGCAGCCAACTTTGAACAGGGCTGGGGTACTCAAGAAAGTCATAGGCCCAGGGATCCCGTTCCTCCAGCTCAGGCTCTGCCTGGGGCAGTTGCTCACGCCAGCGCTCTTGAGCGCGGCTAAACTCCTCCGCCAAAAGATCGGTCGGTCGCCCCTCCGCCTGCAGAGAATCTCGATACTTCTTGTGAACCAGAAGCCAGCGCTGCCGAATCTGAGAGCGTTGCCATCTTGGGATTCTACCGATTCTGCCTTCGGTGAAGCGCTCATAAAACCTGAGCGCGTCTCGGTAGCGGCCCAGTCGCTCGTAGGCCAGGCCCACCTCCAGCGGCTGCAGCCACCAAGCGTGCTCCCCGCGCACACTGCTTACCACTTCCTGAAGAAAATCTCGCAGCCCAGGGGATTTCCGCCTCAGCTCTTCCCAGTTGGTCTGGAGATCTCGAGCCATACAGGCCACCAGCTCGTAATCGTGTCCCCGCTGCCACGCCTGCGGGTGGGCCTGTACCGCTTTCCAGAGCTTCTCCCACTGACGGCGCCGGATCAGGACTCGCAGCAGCAGCGGCCACTCTTTCAAGCGTTCCAGGCTGAGGATGACATCGTCGATGTACTCCTCCCACTCGCCCGCGAGGGGACGTCCCGCCTCCTGCCATTTGCTCACCACTGCTGCGTCCTGCCGGTCTTTGGATAGCCACCTCACCTTGCCGGGAAAAGGTTCCAGTTGGATCTTGGCCCGGTAGTAGCGGGAATGCTCCGTTTGGCCACCTTGATCCCAAATGGCAACTGCCTCTTTAAATTGCCCTTGCTGAAAATGACAGGTGCCCCAAATCCGGTAATACCGATCCGCAGACGGCTGCCGCTGGCCGAGAAAGGCCAAGTTTCCCCCCAAAGCCGCGAGCGTCTCTTGCAAAAACCGGCTGCGGGCCTCCACCTCAGGACAAAACGTTTGCAAATTGTCCAGGACTTCTTGGAGTTCCGCCAAAAACTTCTCCACACAGGCTTTCCAAGTGGGATCTGTTCGCGTAAGCGGGACGGAGTCGTTGTTCTTGGGGATGACTTCAGTGCTCAGCCAATCTCGCACCCGCACCAGTTGTCGGAAGCGCTCCACAGGCTTGGCAGAGGTTTTTTGAGTCACCACCATCCAATCCACCAGAGGACTGTAGTCTGGGATCCCAGGGCACCCGGCAAAGTGGGTGGCAGTGTGCTGCTGCAGCTCCGACCAAGCCCTTGCTCTCCAGAAGCACTCCCAGGCTTCTCGTTTGAGATTTTTACCGGGCAGAGCCGACTTCTCCAAGCTCAGGAACTGTTGTCCTGCTGAAAGATATTCCTTCCGGAGCTTGAAGATCCAAGCCCGACATTCTTGCTCTAATTGCGGGTTATCTGCTTTCTGCACCAGAGTTTGAACATCCTCAAGCAGCGAAAGGTTACCTTCTTCTACGCCGCGCCCAAGTAGCTCAAGAGCCGACTCCAGCAAATCTTTCAGGCTGGTATTTGTCCAGTATTGGATATTCATGGCTTTGACGGGGCAGCCCAGCAGTGGCGGATCAGTGTTCCATTTTGACCAATCCTCTTCCAGAGAAGGATGATCGAGCCAAAAGTTAAGTTCTAAGCTCGGGTTCCAGAATTCCCGCCAACCAGCAGAAGTGTCCACAATAGCCAAAGCCTGAGTGGGGCGGGTAATACCAACATACAATTGGTTGAGAAAGTACTGTAAGCCCAGTTCTCCTCTGCCTCTCCGGGTGTAATGTTTAAGGTTTTGATCGAATTTCTGCCGGTAGTAGTCTCCAAATTTGTAGAGAATAACTTTTTTGAACTCCATTCCCTTGACGGCTGTAACAGTTTGTAGAAGAGGTGGTTTGAGATTCTGCTCTAACTCCTCGGCATAGACTTTTTGAAGTTCGGGATCCCGCCTCACATAGTTTAGCTCATCCCCTGTAGAACAGGGTAAGACACAAACTGTTCCTGTGAGGTCGCTAAGCATATTTCTCAATTCACTTTCAATTAAATTTTTTTCCTGGCCATCCAGCACAAATTGTTGAACTGGTATACCTTGCTCTTGAGAACGCCAGGGCTGCTGGGGATAGATTTCTCGATTGCCGCTGAGGACCCGCCGCCATAGATTGACCACATTGCTAAAACGAGTAATTTGGGGGTTGCTACGATAGTTATTTTTCAGCTCTTGGGGATCCTCGATCTTAAAGGGATGGGTTGGCAATAGGTAGGCGCGGATATGCTCGTAGAGATATTTTTTCAGGGCAGCCCAACGAAATCCTGTTGGGTTAATGGTTTGTAAGGGATCCCCGGCAAAGGCGTAGGGCAGGCGCTCAACGGCCCAATCTAACTTGTATTTCCCCCAAGGGGATAAACAGAAAATAATATTCAGCTCAAGTTGGGTAAAGTCCTGAACCTCATCGCAAAAGATGACCGGATGGATTGGGTTAAGCGTGCCATTTTGCAACACATCTCTAGCTAAGTCTTGATCATCCCAGTAGCCCTCGCGAGTGATGCGTTCCCGATAGCTTGGCCAAATCCCTTTGTAAATCTGCTCAAAGGATCTTTCATCCACACTGCGGTCGGCCTCGGGCACTTCCCGATAGCCATCGGGATCCAAGTAATCGCTTACCTCATAGCCTTTGATCAGGGTGCGAATGGTGTGCCAAGCCAACTCTAGATCCACATCATGGCGACAGCGATACCAGTTCTGAAATCGATAAAAATTGATATACTGATCCGGCTGGTAGCGTTCCTGTCGCTCAGGGGGAAGACAGCCCAACAGGTAATCCTGAAAAGTCCTAAAAAAAGCTCGACACTGCCGAATTTCTTCGGCTGAAAAGCTATAGCCCTCCTCACGATAGCGATGGCTAATGCGCAAAATTGTGCTCACCCTGTCGCGAGCTTGCTGCACCAAACTGGCGCTATAGGTCAAAAAGAGAGGGTGGTAGGGAGAAGTTCCCTGCCTTGAAGTTTTGAGGTAGTGGCTACAATAGTCGGCAAAGCGATAGTACAACATCAAAGACTTGCCGCTGCCGGCTCGCCCGTTGATCAGCAGGGGCATAGATGTGCTTTGCAGGATTTCTTCCTCCTCCATGGACAAAGCCAGGTTTCCCTCTGTGCTCTCCTGCATTTCCAGCCAAAGGGTCTCATCCGCCACGATGTAGTCCGGGTAGGCGCGACGGGCGTACCGCTTCCATACCTCCAACGGTTGTGGGTGCTGGAGAATATCCGGCTGCTTGGCCCCCATCCCAAAGAGGCAGGTTCGACCTCCCAGCTCAAACCGTTCTTTTTGCTCTGGGCTATGGTCGTAAACCCCGACGAGAAATGGAAAGAAGACCCCTTGCTGCTCGCACAGCCGCACCAGGCTGAGGACCAGATGCAGGGATCCCTCTTGCCAGCATTTGACCTCTGCCCCTGGATAAAAGCTGGGGAGCTGGCGGTAGATCTCGCCTGTCTCATTGGCAACAAACTCGGCCACCGCCCGATAAACCTGGCGCCGCTGCTCTGGAGAAAGGGCTTGCACTTGCCACACCCATTCCCCACTTTCCAAGACCAGCCGCTCCTGCCGATTGGGAGCATTCAAAAACTGTGTCCATTCATACAGCTCATCGGGCAAAGGAGGAAGCCGGTTTTGTCCATTTTCCTCTTGTAATTTTTTACACCGCCTTTCTGCCAGCCAATCCTGCAACTGGCCGTCAGGAGCCCAGTTTCTCACCCGCTCTTGATAGTCGCGAGCCTCCCGCCGATCTAAAAATTCCTGGTACTCATGGCTACCTCTTGGCCAGAGGCCAAACAAGACCAAAACCGACTCCTCTCCCAGATGGCGCAGCTCGCCCACCAAGCGAATGTTGTCGCGCAGGTTGCGCTTCCAGTAAGGATAACGAACGTCGAACAACTGGCTCAAAAGCGTGCGATCCCCCTGCTCCAGCCGTTCTATCAATACCTTCAGATCATATTGAGCGCCCTCTTCCAGAACTTCTCTTGTGCAGTAGACGTACATGGGATCTCGCCAGGTATACCTGATAACTATCCTAGTGCCGGTCAAGCATTGGGAATGATCCGTATGCCAAAAGTCTTAATTTTTTTGCGCTCCGCTTATCGCCCATAAAAATCTATGAATCAATCAGGTTATCTTGATTTAAGTTTTTGTGAAACTATTTGCAATTCTGATTGAACTAGGAGCTAGGTTGGCGCTCCGCGCCGCTAGCGCGAACGGGCTGAGGTGCCATATTGCTCCGCAACGCTTAAGCAAATGCTGGATTGGATCCCTTGAATGCTCTCCAAAATCGCTTGATAGCCCGTGCAGCGGCAAAGGTTGCCCCGCAATTGATCCCACAATTCTGCCTCCTTGGGTGTCAGCGTTGCGGAGCCAGCAGGGATCCCTTGCTCCCAAAGCCAGCGGGCAGTCAGGATCACCCCGGGCGTGCAAAAGCCGCACTGAAATCGGATGGGGATGGGAGCAGGATCCATGACGGTCCTCTTTTTTGACTCACCTCTACCTCATCTGTTTTGACCAAGATGTTTTACATGGACAATGGATGGTTCCGTTGCTTCTCATGCCGCTTTTCCATGAGGTGAGGGGATCCTGTCTCTCGCAGATCGGTTTGCCCGCCCTCGTTCAAATGGCTTTCTTGGATGATTGGAGCAGGATTGGCTTTGGATCCCATTGGATGGCGGCTTTTCCAGGTGGGGGGTTCGTCGAGCGGCGGGATCCGAAGCGCTGTTCCTGTTGGGTTGTCTATCTATTTACCCTGTTACGCAAGGAGGGGCTATGGCATTGGTTTACTTTGCACCGGTGCTCGACGTGCGGCTGCAACCAAGGCAGCAGAGCTCGAGAGAGCGACCTCGCCCAGTCTTCCCTACACCGCTGCAGGTTTGGGAGAGCGGCGAGGCCTACACCGTCCAGTTGTGGGCGCCCGGCGCCGATCGAGAGCGTTTCCACATTGAGGCCACAGCCCAGCAGCTTTCCATCAGCGGCGAGCTCCAGGTTCATGGCCCTGAAGGTGCCGAATTGCTCTATCAAGAGGTAGAAGCGCAACCTTTTCAACGCACCCTCAAACTGAGCAAAACTATTCAGCCGGAAAAAGTCTCGGCTACCTACCGCGACGGCATTCTCACCCTCACCCTGCCCAAGGCCGATGCCGCGCGGGTGGTCAAAGTTCAAGTGGGCACTTCAACCCCCTCGGAAGCGGTGACGGTGGAAAGCCAACCTGCCTAGTCTCCCCTCTCCCTCTGGGAGAGGGGTCGGGGGTGAGGGAGCTAGCCATTCCACTGCAGGCGCACCTCATCCCCTACTTTGAAATCGAGGCTGCGGCTGGCGTTGCCCCCATTTTGCACGATCTCCACCCAGCCGGAGCTGCCCACCAGGGCCAGCAGCTCCCCTTGCCTTCCCTCGGCGAAGGTGGCCGCGGAGCGGACAGGGATCCCTTTGATCCAGGCGCTCCAGCTTCGACCTTCCACCCAGTGGCCGGGCAGGTTGGTGATGCCGTTGCCGAAGTGGTCGATGGCTTGGATGAGGCCGCGCCAGCCGTTGGGCTCCTCCTGAGGCTGGGGCCAATTCCAGGGAGTTAGCTCCGCCACATCGAAGGGATCTCCCAGCTCCAGAAGCGGGATCCCGTTGGCCAGGTGGGCGGCCACGGGGGCAAAAATATCCCGCCCGTGAAAGGTGCGGCTGGGGGAAAGGGTGCGCCAATAGCGGGGCCGGTTGAGTTCCACAGCAGCCAGAGGTGGAGATTGCTCCAAAACGCCGCTGAAGAGGCCGTTGTCGGGGCCGACCAAATAGCCCTCTTGGGTTTGGATGGCCACCGCCCGGCGATGGCTCCCCACCCCCGGATCCACCACCGCCAGGTGAATGGTTCCAGAAGGCAAATGGGGATAGGCGGTCATCAGGGCAAAGCGGGCTGCCGCCACATCCTGGGGCGGGATCCCGTGGCTGAGGTCGATCAGTTGGGCTTGGGGAGCGATCCCCCAGATCACCCCTTTCAGGATGCCCACATAGGGATCCTGCAGGCCAAAATCCGTCAGCAGGCTAACGAAAGGCATACTTTAAAGATCTCGAGCGCTGACCTCTTCCTACAATCGACGCGCCTGATCCAGAGCGTCAAAGTACAACAGAGCAAACACCAACAGCGTCCACAGGCCGGCCACCAGGATCCCCACTCCCCACACCCAGGATCCCAAAGAACGCAGCGGCAACATCGCCAAGTATCCCCAAAAGAATCCCAGAGGATAGAGAACACTCAGCACTATCGTGAGAAACAGGCCCCCCAGTCCCAACCCCTCGGCAAAGGCGTGTCCAAACCAGGCTTTGAACAGGTTGGAATAAAAGTTGGTCAGCCAAAACCCCGGAAAGAATAGAGGAATACAAGCCGCTACAGAGGCCAACAATACCCACCACCAAGCTCCAGCATCCGGAGGCAGCGGCATAGGGTCTCCTCATTGAAATTAACCAAGGCCAATTGAAACTTCGGCAAAGACACCTACAGGGTAGCAGCCATTGGGGATGGGGTGGCTAGCGGGCGGCAAGGGCGGGTTCTGGTCGCTTGTACACCTGTCCCAGACGGGCCAACTGCTGCACCAGCAGGCTCAAGAACAGGCCAACATCGGTGACGATCCCCACCGACTCCAGGGATCCCCGATCCGCCAGCTTGGTCACCACCGCCGGGTTGATGTCCACACAGATCAACTTGACCCCGGCAGGCGTCATGTTCCCGGCCCCGATCGAGTGCAACATGCTGGAGAGCATCAGCACCATGTCGGCCCCCTGTAGCAGCCGTGCGTAATCCTCTTGGGCCTTGATCAGATCCATCTCCGTATCCGGCAGCGGCCCATCGTCGCGGATGGATCCGGCCAGCGAGAAAGGCACCTGGGCGCGAATGCACTCGTAGAACACCCCGCCGGTAATCACGCCCGCTTCCACGGCGGCCCGAATGCTGCCGTACTTGCGGATGAGGTTAATGGTTTTGAGGTGATGCTTATGGCCGCCCTTGACCGGGGTGCCCCGCGACAGATCCACCCCCAGCGAGGTGCCGTAGAGATTTTGCTCCAGGTCGTGAACGGCAATGGCATTGCCCCCCAACAGGGCCTGTACATAGCCCTCGCGGATGAGGGTAGCCAAATGGGAGCCGCCGCCGGTGTGAATGACCACCGGCCCTGCCACCACCACCGTTTTGCCGCCCCGCTCTTTGATCTGCCGCAGCTCCCAGGCGATCTGCTCCACCAGAAGCTCCACCCGCCGCTCGCTGGAGACCCCCGATCCCATAAAGGTAAACTCCTGGGAAGAGCGCTCTTTGCTGGCCTGGCGCACGGTGCGGATCCCTTCCACCCCGCAGACCACCGCATCCCCCACCTGCAGATCGCGAATCAGGGTGCAATAGGCTGTGGAGCCCTTGACCACGATCACCCCATCCATGCGCTGCCGCTGCACCGGGATCCACTGGCCGGCCACCCGCACCTGTGTCGGGTAGATGGTGGTGACATAAAAATCGTCGGGAGCCACCCCCGCCTTCTCCACCCGTTCCAGGCGGGCATCCTGCAAGGTCTCGTCCGACAGGCGCCCCCCCCGCTCGATCAAGGCGCTGAGAATGGTATCCAGCGCCTCCTCGGTGGGAGCCGAAACGGCCAGCTCTACTCTGGAAGTGCTCTGCCGCTTTTCCCCAAGCTGAAACTTGAGGATCTGGAAGCTGCCGCCATTGTCCACAATGCAATCGACGGCGCGGGTGAGCAGGTCGCTGTCCACCAAGTGTCCCTCCAGGGTCACCGTCCGGCTGAGCACCGTGGCTACCGGCTCGCTTTGCGGAGCCACCGTCTCGTCCAGGCGCAGCGTCAGACACTTGGCCGCCCCGCCAGCCTTGAGGAACTCCGTCAGCTCCGTCTGCACCACCGTAAAGCCCCGCTCCTGTAGGGTGGCTTCCAGCTCTGGGCTGACCCGGTTCACCAGGATCGTGCCGTTCACATCCACGGCGTTGCAGGCAAAGTGAACGGCATCCGCTTCCTGAACCGGGATCCGCTTTTCGGGGGGCACCCGCATCTCGATCAGGCGGTTGGAATAGGCATCGAAGGCCGGCGGGTAGTAGAGCAAATAGCCCTCGGAGAGAGGGCAAAAGCAGGTGTCCAGATGGTAAAACCGCTCGTCCACCAGCCGCAAAGACAACACCTCGATCCCCAGCCACTTGGCCAGGTAAGGATGGGACTCCAGCATGGAGCGAAAGCCATAGCCCGCCCACAGCCAGCGCCCTGCCCGATCCAGCAGAGCATCTCCCGCCCCCTCAAAAGCCAGGGCCGGCGGCAGCTCATGGACGGTGTAGCCCTGTTCCTCAAACCAGGCCTTGAAATAGGGCTGTTCCCCCTGCCGCTCCGGGTGATAAAAACGGCTCAGCACCACCGTGGATCCGAGGATGAGCCCAGCATTCGCCGTAAAGACCATATCCGGCCATCCTGGCACCGGCTGGATCAGTTTCACCTCCGCCCGCTGCGAGAGATGCCGATAGAGAGCCTGCCACTGCTGCAGCGCCCGTTCTCGCGAAGAGCGGTGGACATTTCCCACCATCCAGGGATTGATCACGTAGTCCACCTCGTAATGGTCGGGTGGGCACATCAGATACTGAATTGCACCAGACATAAACCTCAGACCGCAATCCGCAGCAGGGCATCCCCTAGATTAGCAGTTGTGTGAGCAACATCCTCAAGCATTACTTGAGGGACTCTTTCGCCAGTTCTGGCTGCGGTGGGCCGGGATCGGCGATGTTGGGCAGCTCCAGACAGTAGCCCGCCCCATAGACGGTCTTGATGTACTGGGGGTGGCGCGGATCCGGCTCCAGCTTGGTGCGCAGGTGGCGGATATGGACGCGGATGGTCTCGATGTCGTCGTCAGGCTCGTAGCCCCACACCTCCTGCAGGATTTCGCTGGGGGAAACCGTCTGGCCATGTCGCTGCATCAGGCAGTGGAGCAGATCAAACTCCAGGTGGGTGAGCTTGATGGTTTTGCCGAACCACAGCGCCTCAAACCGCTCCGGCACCAGCGTGAGAGGGCCATAGGTGAGGATCTCGCCGTGCTTGGCCGCCTGTGGGATCCGATCCGAGCGACGCAACAGGGCCCGCACCCGCACCAGCAGCTCCTGCACCTCAAAAGGCTTGGTTAGGTAGTCGTCGGCACCGGCATTGAAGCCTTCGATCTTATCTTGGGTTTGGCCAAGGGCGGTGAGCATCAGGATCGGGATCTCGCTGGTGCGCTCCTCCCGCCGCAAGCGCTGGCAAACCGTCAGGCCATCCACCTGGGGCAGCATCAGGTCGAGAATGATGAGATCCGGGAGAACCTGCAGAGCCAGTGCTTGTCCGCGTACCCCATCGGTGGCCTTCACGACCTCGTAGCCCGCCAACTCCAGATTGATACGCAGAATATCCAGAATCGAAGGGTCGTCCTCAATGATGAGTATGCGAGCCATAGCCGGTTGCAGCCCACACTGCGGATAAAACGTTTTGTTAAATCAGCTAACAAGGAGTCCAAAGCTTTACGACTCAAAGTTTACTTAATTCTAGCCTCATTGCAAATCTGGCCGGGAGGTGCGTGGGTGCGGCTCCAGGGGAAACCCTTCATCCGGCTTGGCGGGCACCACGCTTTTTCGGATCCCCTTTGGGAATGGCGGCGATAAGGCGGCGGGTGTAGTCCTGCTGCGGCTGCCGGTAGATCTGGAAAGCAGGGCCGATTTCTTCGATGCGGCCTCGGTTCATGACCAGGATGCGGTCGCTCATGAACTTGACCACACTCAAGTCGTGGGAGATGAACAGGTAGGTCAGCCCCAGTTCCTCCTGCAGATCCTTGAGCAAGTTCAGCACCTGGGCCTGCACGGAGACATCCAGGGAAGACACCGCCTCATCGCAGACGACCAGGCGCGGCTCTGAGGCCAGGGCGCGGGCAATACAGATCCGCTGCCGCTGTCCTCCCGAAAATTGGTGGGGCAGCCGATCCAGCGCCTCGGGATCCAACCCAACTCGTTCAAACAGGCGTTGGGCTCGTGCCCGGCGCTCGGCGGCGTTTCTCCCAATCCCGTGCAGCGCCATCGGCTCCATGACGCTGGCTCCCACACTCATGCGCGGGTCCAAGGCAGCCGCCGGATCCTGAAAGATAAGCTGAATCTCGCGGCGGCGGCGGCGTAAGCGTTGAGGCGGCAGGCGGAGCCAATCCTCCCCGTTGTAGATTACCTGGCCGGAGCTGGCGCGGATCAGGCGCAGCAGGGTTCGCCCCAGGGTGGTTTTGCCGCAGCCGGACTCTCCCACCACCCCCAGGGTTTCCCCCGGATACAGGTCGAAGCTGATCCCGTCCACAGCCCGGATCTCGCCCACCTGGCGGCCCAATGGCCCGCGACGGACGGCATAGTGGGTGCGCAGATCCCGCACCTGCAACAGAGGGGGCTGGCTGCCTATCCGGCGCAGCCGTTCTTCCTCTTCGGCGGCTGGGATCTCCAGTTGCTGCCACCGCTCCTCGAGGGATCCCCCCTTCTCCTGAAAATCCTGGACGGTGGGCAGTCGCCGCAACCGCCGCTCCAACACCGGGCGGCAGGCCAGCAGGCCGCGGGTGTAGGGGTGCTGGGGATTGCCAAAGATCTGCTCCACCGATCCTTGTTCCACAGCTTGGCCGCGGCACATCACCACCACCTGATCTGCCAATTCCGCCACCAAATTGAGGTCGTGGGTGATGAAGAGGATCGCCATCTGCCGCTGCTGTTGCAGATCCCGGAGCAGGCGCAAGATCTCGGCTTGTACCGTTACATCCAGAGCGGTGGTCGGCTCATCGGCAATCAACAGTTTGGGGTTGGAGGCGATGGCACAGGCAATAGCCGCCCGTTGGATTTGGCCGCCAGAGAGCTGATGGGGGTAGCGCTCCAGCATCTGGGGAGAAAGCTGCACCTCCTCAAACAGGCGGATGGCTTGGGCGCGGATCTCCGTCGGGGTTAGGGAGGTGTTGGCCCGCAGGGTTTCCTGCAATTGCTGGCCACAGGTGTAGAGGGGGTTGAGGGCGGTGCTCGGCTCTTGGAAGATCATGGCGATCTGGGCTCCGCGGTAGCGCCGCCGTTCCTGGGGATCCAACCGCAGCCAGTCCACCGTGCCGTTGGGGCCCCTGAAGAGGATTTTGCCTTCCACCCGGGCCGAGCTGGGCAACAGATCGATCAGCGTCAGGGCAGTCATGGTTTTGCCGGATCCCGACTCCCCCACCAGGCCCAAAGTCTGGCCGATCCCTATCCGAAAAGACAGCCCATCCACCACCTCTGTCCTGCCAAGACCAACCGGGCGGCTGGGCAAGAAAACCCGTAGCCCTTGTACAGTCAACAGGGCAGCCTCGGCAACAAGAGCAGCATCAGCCATGGCGACTATGGCAATAGGAGGATTGGCAGGATTATAGACCACTGACCCCGGCTGCCCAAGTTCTCTCCAGTTCCCAAGGGGAGGTTGAGGGCTTTGGGGTTTGCAGCAGGCTTGCCTTTTAAGAACTCAAATGAGAGATTTCAGCAGGTGTCCAGGAAGTGTCGATAGTATAGAGAGATTATAGAGAGATATAGATATATAGGTTAGATTGTGAGGCACAAGCTGCCCTCATCGCTAGACACGCTTATCGGAGAAGATCCTGAGAAGCTCGTAGATTTAGACAGCACCCATAGCCAAACTCGGTAAAACTACCATTGGCGATTTCCCCGAAAGCTTTGCATGGATCACCCCGGATTTTGATCGTCAAAATACGTGATCCTCGCGATGGCTATCCAAGGGCACTTCCGGCATTCTATAGGCTAGGTTTATAAATTCTGACTTCAGATGGCGAGGTTAAGATGAGCATTCCCGAGATCCTCGATGAAGTTTTAAAATCCTCGATTCTAACTCCACAGCAGGAGTCCAGCATTAACCAAATCCTCTGGGAAAGAAGCTATGATCCATCCGACCTAGAAGCTCTGGACGAGCTGGTTGAAGCCATTCTGCGCCAAGAGGTGAAGGCTACTTCCGATCCTTGTAAAAAGCCCGGCCTTGATTGAAGACAGTGCCCAGATCGGGTCTAGAACTTGCCCTGTAGTTTAGTGGGGGGCGGAAGAGCCCTCAAGAGAGCCGTCTCCGCCCCCCGCATGGTGACGAGCTTGAACCCCTTGAGAGGGTGCCCCCGTCCTGTCCAGCCTTCTGGGATAGATCTACGGATGGGGCAGGGATCCCTGTAGCTAGCCCTACCCTACTGCGGATACCACTGCTTTTGCCAAGCGCGCATCTGCTGGATCTCCGTCTGCTGGGTAACCGCAATCGCCTCTGCCAGTTGACGGATCTCGGGGCGCTTGGATTTCTTCAGTGCCTCTCCGGCCATGCTCAAAGCCCCCTCGTGGTGCTGGATCATCGCCTGCAGAAATCGCCGGTCAAACTCTCGGTCGGCGGATCCCAGGTCTGTATCCATGCGCATGTGGGAGATCATTTCTGGGGTCATGGCCATCAGGTGCCCCATTTCCTCGTGCCACATCATGGGATCCTGTGGAGCTTGTGGGTACCAGCTCAGCCGCCACGCCCGCATTTGCTCGATTTCTTGGCTTTGGGCCGTCAAGATAGCCTCTGCCAATTGACGAATTTCCCGCCGCCGGGATTTTTGCAGGGCTTCTTCAGCCATGCTCACAGCTCCCTCATGATGGAGGATCATGGCGTCGAGGAAGCGCAGATCAAAGGATTCATCTGCAGGGCCGAGGCTCATCAGGTGAGCCATGGGGACAGAGGGATCCCTATTGGTGTCGTGGGAAGCGGCCTCTGTCCTCACCCCCCCGCCAACCCACGGAGTGCTGAGGACAAATGCGCCGGCAAGGAGCAGACCACGGGCAGTCTTGTTGAAGAGCATCGCTATTTCTTCCTGGCGACAACGGCCTTGTATTCTACAGCCTCTCCCCTACTCCCTTTGGGGAGTTAGGAAGCAACTCGGAGAACTAAGCGGTCGGCTTCCCACTGTTGAAACAGATGAAGGACGTGCTCGGCTCTCTCGGCG
The DNA here is from genome assembly GCF_047462375.1 of Synechococcus sp. H55.8. Classification (NCBI taxonomy): domain Bacteria; kingdom Bacillati; phylum Cyanobacteriota; class Cyanophyceae; order Synechococcales; family Synechococcaceae; genus Synechococcus; species Synechococcus sp. H55.8. The sequence continues at coordinate 32,045 of NZ_JANSJC010000021.1, forward strand.
TGCTGATCCAAAATCTCGCTGCCGGAGCGGGCTTGGTTGGCCAGAGGCAGCAGCAGCTCCACCACCTGGTGGCGGCTGGAGGCGATCATCTTGCCAGGGATCCGAGCAATGGGCCAGAAGATGTCCATCTTTTGGGTCACAATCTGGGCCGGATCCACCTTGCCCAGCAGATCCGAAAGGGGGATCTTTTGATCCCAGTAGCGCACCTGGCCGTGCTGGAGAAAGAGGGGGTTAAGCTGCCAACGGGAGCTACGGAAAAACTCGGCTGTGAAGGGATCCCAGTTGGCCACCTTCTTGCCCTGGTGGCAGCACCAAAAGAGATTTTGCGTGTGGTAGAGGGGCTCCAAGTACTCGATGACCCGCAGTTGATCAATGCGGGCGAGGGCCTCGTAGCGGCGGTGGAACTCCGGGTGGGTGGCGGCAATTAAGGGCTTGGCATTCCAATAGTCCAAGTAGGGGGCAACATCGATAAACTCCAGACCCGCCTGGGCCAAAAGGTCGGGGATCTCGCCGATGTCAAAAGGAATGTCGTTGGCATGGAAGAAGTTATCGACGATGTTCTCATCTGGTAAGTAGTATTCCTCGTGGGCCTTGGCATGCCGGGCCAGCATGGAACTGGGATGGGCTGCCTTTAACAATTGCCGCACAAATTCGATCTTTTCCGGGGTGGCCGGCGGAGTAATCCCCAGCAGCTCCAGAGCGCGGCGAATGCGGTAGAGGTGCCAACGGCCAGAACGGTTGTAGAGCATCAGCGCCATTACCCCCTCGGGAGCTAGGCGCGAGGCCAAGTTTCTCAAAGCCTTGACCGGATCGGCGGTGTGGTGGATCACCCCATAGGAGCTGATCATGTCGAAGCTCCCCTCCGGCCAAGTGGAGGGATCCATCAGATCCCCATAGTGCACTGAGCAGTTGCGCAGGCCGTGGTACTTGATCCGTTTTTGGGCGATCTCCAGGGCCGGGCGGCTGAGGTCGATCCCGACCACGGCGCCATAGCCGGGGTTGCTGGCGGCAATGCCGTGCACCTCCCAGCCGGTGCCGCAGCCGGCCACCAAAAATCTGGCCCCGCTGGGCTTCTGCAAGGTGCGGGTGCGGGCGTATTGGGCCAGAATGTAGCTGCCCAGACTGGAAAAGCCCTCAAAGGGCCGGTCGTAGGGAACGGGCGGGTAGGGAAACGCCTCGTACTGGGCCTGCACCGCCTGGGTGATCTCCGCTTCGTTGGCCAAAGCCACGTCCTCCCACCTCTTCCCCCCTATCCTAAGAGTCTTTGTAGGTTTTTAGACCGGTTTTGGCCGTCAAGTCGGCCCGTGTCGGTCGGCAGCAGGGCACGGCTAGGCTGCGGTCAAACTGTGGGCAGCTCGCCGGTAGGCTTCCTCCAGCGTCTCTGCCAGGGTGGGGTGAACGTGCACCAGGCGGGCCAGCTCTTGCACCGTGGCGCGGCGGGCGATGGCCTGGGCCGCCTCGTGGATGAGATCCGCAGCATGCGGCCCAAAAATGTGGGATCCCAGCAAAAGCCCTGCCTCCTTATCGAAGACCAGCTTGACCATGCCCTCCGTCTCGCCAGAGGCGATGGCCTTGGAGTTGCCACCAAAGTAGGTGCGCACCGTGCCCACGCTGTAGCCCTCGGCTTTGGCCTGCGGCTCGGTTAGCCCCACAAAGCCCATCTCCGGGTGGGTGAACACCGCCGCCGGGATGCTCAGGTAATCCATGTAAGCAGGGCGGCCACAGATGTTTTCCACCGCCACCCGCCCCTGGGCCGCTGCCGCGTGGGCCAGCATCAGCTTGCCCGTCACATCACCAATGGCCCAGAGGTGGGGCAATTCGGTGGCCATGCGGCTATCTACGGGTACAAAGCCGCGCTTGTCCGTGATAACCCCCAGCTCCGCCAGGCCCAGCCCTTCTGAGACCGGGATCCGACCGGCGGCCACCAGGCAGCCATCCACCTGCAGTGTCTCGCCATTAGAGAGGTGGATCGTCACCGGCTGGCCAGGGATCACCTGCTTGGCCAGCACGCCCACATAGGTCTGGATTTGCCTGGGTTTGATCAGCACCCGCTGGGCCAGGCGGGCAATGTCGGGGTCAAAGGCCGGCATCAGGGTCTCCAGGGCCTCGATGAGAATGACCTGGGATCCCAGCGCCGTGTAGACGTCGGCAAACTCCTGGCCAATGTAGCCGCTGCCGATGATGGCCAGCCGCTCCGGGATCCACTCCAACCGCACCGCCTCGTCGCTGGTAAAGACCGTGCGGCCATCTACTTGGATCCCCGGCGGCACAAAGGGTCGGGAACCCGTGGCCAGAATCACATCCCGCGCCGTGTAGGTTCGAGATCCCTTCTCTTCCTGGACTTCAACCATTTGGGATCCCGCCAGCCTGCCCCGCCCTCGCAGGATTGTTACCCCCAGCTTCTCCAGGGAGCGAGTCATGTCGGCGCGGATCTTCTCCACCACCTGGGTGGCGTGATTGGCAATCGCCCCCCGGTCAGCCTGGACGGATCCCACTTGGATGCCCAGCCCAGCGCTGTGTTGCAGTTCCCGCAGGCGGCCGGAGGCGGCCAGCAGAGCCTTGGAGGGGATGCAGCCGCGGTTGATACAGGTGCCGCCCATTTCCGCACCTTCGACGATGGCGGTTTTGAGGCCGGATTCGACGGCATGCAGCGCTGCGCCGTGGCCGCCGACGCCGGCACCAATGATGATCAAGTCAAAATCGAAGCTCATGGCGAGACTTGGATAACCGGTGCCTCATTTTCTCATCTTGTTGGCCTTCCCAGGAACCTGGCTGAGAGCATCCAAACCATGAGGTAGCATAGGGTCGCCTGCCCAGTTGACAGGAGGCTGGCGGGGTGGGAACGGGGGGTGCGCATGGAACTGCAAGCTTTGATTTTCGACGTGGATGGCACGCTGGCGGATACGGAGCGGGATGGGCACCGCGTGGCCTTTAACGCCGCCTTTGCCGAGGCAGGCTTGGACTGGCACTGGTCGGTGGAGCTCTACGGCCAGCTCCTGGCTATTACGGGCGGCAAAGAGCGCATTCGCCACTTCGTCGAGACCTGTCAGCCGCCGCTGCCTGCCGGGGAAGACCTGACGGCCCTAATAGCCCGGCTGCACCAGGCCAAGACCCGCCACTACACAGCTCTGCTGGCCCAAGGAGGGATCCCCTTGCGCCCCGGAGTCAAGCGCCTCTTGCAGGAGGCCAGAGCCGCCGGGATCCGCCTGGCCATCGCCACCACCACCACGCCCGAAAACGTGACGGCCCTTCTGGAGCACACCCTGCCGGAGAGCCTGAGCTGGTTTGAGGTGATCGCTGCCGGCGATATTGTCCCCGCCAAAAAGCCCGCCCCCGACATCTACTTCTACACGCTGGAACAGATGGGGCTGCGCCCCCAGGAGTGCCTGGCCTTTGAGGACTCTGAGAACGGGCTGCGCTCGGCCCAGCAGGCGGGCATCCCCGCCGTGGTGACGGTTAACGATTACACCCGGGAGCAAGACTTTTCCGGAGCAGCCTTGGTGCTGGATCACCTGGGGGAGCCTGAGTTGCCGTTTCAGGTGCTGGCGGGAAGGGCGGGATCCCACCGCTACTTCACCCTGGAGCTGGCCCGCCAGGTTCATGCCCAAGCCCTTGCCGAGCAAGAAAAGTGATCCAAGATCCCCACCTGCAACAGCGCCTCCGGGATCACCTGCAGCAAGTGGCCCAGCCGCGGGATCCCGACTGGTCGCCCCTGGGCCACAGCCAGGTGGAGCGCTACATCCAAGAGGAGCTTTCCCGCTATGGGCTTGTAGAATCTTTCTCCTTCGAGGCTCGGGGCTGCCAGCACCGCAACTGGATCTTGAAATTGCCGGGATCCCATCCCCGCCGACCGCCCGTTCTGGTCGGGGCTCATTTTGACGCTGCCCCGGCCACCCCTGGAGCCGACGACAACGCCAGCGGTGTGGCGGTGCTGCTGGAGCTGGCCCGCCATTTTGCCACCCATCCCGCCCTTTCCTCCCTGTGGCTAGTGGCCTTTGACCTAGAAGAGCGGGGCCTGCTGGGGAGCAAGGCCTACGCGCGCTTTCTTAGACAACAGCGCCAACCCCTGCGGCTGATGCTCTCTCTGGAGATGCTGGGCTACCGCGATCCCACGCCCGGATCCCAGCGCTACCCCGCCGGCCTGGAGCGGCTCTACCCTGACCGGGGGGATTACATTGGCCTGATTGGCAACTGGCCCGCCCTGGGGGATCTGCTGAGGCTACAGCACAGTTTTCAGCAGGCGGGGATCCCGTGTTGCTGGTTGCCGGCCGGCCAGCGGGGTTTGATCCTGCCGCTTACCCGCCTTAGCGACCACTCCCCCTTTTGGGATGTAGGCTACCCCGCGGTTATGGTGACCGACACCGCCTTCTTGCGCAACCCCCACTACCACAAGCTCAGCGACACCCTTGAGACCCTAGATCTTGACTTTTTACTGGGGGTCTGCCAGGGCTTGAGGCAAGGTCTTGGATCCCTCTAGCCGCGACCTCGATTCCCAACTCCCCTCTCCCTGAGGGAGAGGGGCTGGGGGTGGTCGCGTGAGCGGCGCGGAGCGCTTGGGCAGGCCTCCTCAGTACGGAGATCGCTCCAGGAGTTTCGCGATCCCTCGACTTCCCCTGAGGCGGCAGAGGGAGATAATGGGCGGCATGGGCAAAGAGGGGAAAAGCTTGCCAAAAGCTGCCCTCAGCCTTCTCGGCCAAAACTTTCCCAGGAGCTTTTATGAGTGCCTTCGCCCAAGCCCCCAAAAAGTGCGTTTCTGCCGTTTTTAAAGAAGAAGCCAAAGTCCAAGAGTGCATCCAGCGCCTGCTCAACCGCGGCATCCCCAACGATCGCATCTCCATCATTGGCCGCAATTTTCAAACGGAAGCCAAAATCAGCGGCTTTATCACCCGCAAGGATGTGGTTCTCGACGGGTTGACCAGCGGCGCCATTTATGGATCCCTGTTTGGATCCCTGTTGGGGCTACTTACAGGGGTAGGGGTGCTGTTTATTCCCTTTTTGGGAGCGGTGGTGGCCGCCGGGCCCTTGGGAGCGGCGCTGCTGGGGGCAACCGGTGGCGCTCTCTACGGGGCGCTGGGAGCGGGGCTGGGATCCGCCCTCATTGCCCTGGGCATGCCGCAGGAGAAAGCTGCCATCTACCAAACCCGGGTGCAAGCAGGTGAGTTCCTCTTGGTGGTGCAGGTGCCGGAGGAAAAAGCCGGCGAAATCTACTTGCTGTTGCAAAGTGCCGGCGGCGAAGAGGTGGCCACTGCCGACTTGAACTTGCCCAGTGAGCCAGAAGGCAACCTGACGCCGGAGACCATCTCCCCAGAAATCCGCGCCGATCTCTCAGAAGAAGCCCAGCAAACCTTTGTGGAAGCCTATAACCAGGCCAAGGCAGAGGGCAACCCCGTCGCCCAAGCGCTGCTCAAGGCTTGGGAAAAGGTCAAACAAGTTTTCACAAGGGACGACAAGGGGATCTTTTCCAGGCGCAAGCCCTAGCCCAGATAGCTTCTCAACAGCAGGAGCAGAGCCAACTGCCCCGCCGTGGCTCCGTCTCTTCAATACCCACCTTACATTCTGAGAAGTATCCTGAAAAGCCTTAACCTGATTTCGTAGGGGTGAGCTTATGGCTGCGAGCGATTTCAAGGACTACTACCAGATCCTGGGCGTCAGCCGAGATGCTTCTTTAGAGGAGATCAAGCGCGCCTATCGCAAGCTGGCTCGCCAGTATCACCCCGACGTTAACCCCGGCAACAAGGCAGCCGAGGAGCGCTTCAAGGAGATCAACGAAGCCTACGAGGTGCTCTCGGATCCGGACAAGCGGCGGCGCTACGACCAGTTTGGCCAGTACTGGCAACGGGTGGGCAGCGGTGCGGCGGCAGGGCCGGGCATGGAAGGATTTGCCCAGTACACCAACTTTGAGGACTTCATCAACGATCTGCTGGGCCGCATGGGATCCCGCCGCGGCGGCTTCCAGGGTTTCACCACCGGGTTTGGGCCGTTTGTCTCGGTGGATCTGCCAGGGCAAGACGTAGAAGCCACGCTAGGCCTCACCTGGGCAGAAGCCTTCCACGGCACCCAAAAGCGGCTGAGCGTGGATGGCGAAACCCTCACCATCCGTATCCCTGCCGGCGCCAAACCCGGCAGCCGCATCCGCGTCAAGGGCAAAGGCCAATATAGCCCCTTCGGCGGGCCGAGGGGGGATCTCTACCTCACCCTGGAGCTGCCTCCCCACCCCTTCTTCCGCTTTGACGGCGACAACCTGCTCTGCGAGCTGCCCATCACGCCCGATGAGGCGGTTTTGGGCGGCACGGCGGAAGTGCCCACCCCCACCGGTCGGGTGCAACTGAAGATCCCTGCCGGCGTCGATAGCGGCCAAACCCTGCGGCTGCGCGGCCAAGGCTGGCGGGATCCCCAAGGGCAGCGAGGCGACCTGCTGGTGCGGCTAAAGGTTGTCACGCCCAAATCCCTCTCCCCCACTGAGCGGGATCTTTACGAGAAACTGCGGCAAAATCGGAGCTGGGATCCCCGCGCCTACTTGCAGGAGGTGAGGCTATGAGCTTGGCCATTGTGCGGTTGGAAGAACGCCTCTATACCTTTGAGCAGGCCAGCGAAGTAGCTGGGATCCCGCCCCACCTCTTGGAGTGGCTGCTGGCCCACGGTTTGGTGGAAGCCGAAAGCAGCTACCTCACCCCCCAGCAGCTCAGGCGCCTGCTCCAGATGATCCGTCTGCATCGCGACTTGGGCCTCAACTGGGTTGGGGCGGCGATGGTTTTGGACATGGCCCAGGAAATTGCCCGCCTCAGGGCGCAGCTCCACCACTACCGCGGGTTTTGAGGATCCCGGAACCCCTACGACAACCCCACTGAACCCTGCTCCTTGTCAACTTTAATTAAGGAGAACTCCTCATGGAACAGATCATCCGACGCAGCCAAGTGGTGGGCCTGCTGGCCCTGGATGGCAGCACCGCCACGGCCCTGGGCACCGTCGAAGAAATCTGGGTCGATCCCCAGGGACGGGTCTGCTACTTCACCAGCCAGCAGGGCTACACTCCCCTGGAGCAGATCTCGCTCATCGGGCCGGACGCGCTGCTGACCTACTCCGCCGTTTTCGCCACCCCGGCAACGCCCCTCAGCTCCCTCTACCGGCGAACGGTGCGCATTGGGGATCAGCCAGTGGGTTGGATTGAGGATTTTCTCTTCGACTGGGAGACCGGATCCATTGCTGCTTACATCCTGGGGGGCAGCATTGCTGAGCCCTGGGGAGGGCGCGCCGTCCTCTTACCTGAGGATGTAGAGGCCATCGACGTGGACGCGGTGGTGGTCAAGGAAGATGCTCCCCAGCGCCTCAAATCGGAGACTGAGGGCCTAAAGAACTTTTGGAGCGAAAAATCCCGCCAAGTCAAGCAGCTCATCCAGCGCATGGGGGAGCGCCTCAAAGCCCTGGTCGGCCCCCAGGATCCGCCGGAGGTGGTGCGCGTCAAGGTCAAGCAGGTGCGGGACGAGCTGGCCAAAGGGGGCAAGTTCGACCTCTCCCTGCTGGATGAGGCGGCAGAGTTTTTGCAGCAAAAATGGACAACCTGGCAGCAGCGCCTCAGCCGCGCCGCCCAGCGCATGCAAGCTGCCCTCCAGGCCGCCTGGGAGAAACTAACCGAGTGATGCTCCAACTCCCCTCTCCCAAAGGGAGAGGGGGCGGGGGTGAGGGCTGACTCCCTTTGGGAGAAGGGCCGGGGGTGGTCGCGTGAGCGGCGCGGAGCGCTTGGGCTGACTCCCTTTGGGAGAGGGGATGGGGGTGAGGGAATAGCCCCAGCTGACAGAGGGCAGGTTTTTCCGCTAGCATTAAAAATCGCTGTCAATGCTCGGATCAGGTTTCAAGACCCGCAGGGGCACCTGTACGGCAAGGAAAAGGCATGACCTACGCGATTGTGGAAACCAGTGGCAAGCAGCTTTGGGTAGAGCCGGGGCGCTTTTACGACATCGATCGCCTGCCCGGCACAGAAGAGAACAGCCCTTTGACCCTGTCCCAGGTGTTGTTGATTAACCATGAGGGACAGGTGACCCTAGGCCGTCCCTATATTGCCGAGGCCGTGGTCAGGGCGCGGGTTCTGCAGCACCGCCGCGGCAACAAAATCATCGTCTACAAGATGCGGCCGAAGAAAAAGACCCGCAAGAAAAGAGGCCATCGGCAGCCGCTCACCCGTGTGCTGATCGAGTCCATCGAACTCAACGGGGCGCCACTGGCCGCCGCTCAGGCTGCCTCGCCATCCACTTCTGAGATGGCAATTGCTGCAGCCGGGATCCCCGAGGCGGAGGAATAGACCCTAAACTTAGGATCCCAACTTATCTTCGGCGACGACACACTTGCACAGGAGGCATTATGGCTCACAAGAAAGGAACCGGCAGCACCCGCAACGGCCGCGACTCCAATGCCAAGCGGCTGGGGGTGAAGTGCTTTGGCGGCGAGCTGGTGCATCCCGGCTACATCCTGGTGAGACAGCGGGGCACCAAGTTTCACCCAGGGGTGAACGTGCGCATCGGCGGCGATGACACTTTGTTTGCGGTAGCCACCGGCATTGTCACCTTTGAGCGCTACGGCAAACGGCGGCAGAAGGTGAGCGTTTACCCGGCTGAGGCGGCTGCCCAATAGGTGGCCTTTTTTCCCGTTCTGGCCAGGACAGCCCATTTGTCCCATCCCCCCCAAGCCAACAGAGGGATCCCAGCTTGGCCCAATGCCCAATTCTGTGTGGAGCGCCTGTGAGATCTGGGGCTGTGCGGGTGTACTTGTTTCGTGGCGTGGGGTTGCTCCACCTCATTGCCGGGGTGGCATACCTCTACTGGCGCATCACAGCCGGGCTGACCGGTCTGGGATCCCTTGTGTTTTGGGGGGCCGAGCTGTACGTTTGGCTGGCGGCGGTGGGCTTTATCCTCAGCCGCTATCCCCAGGTGCCGCGAAAGGGAGTGCCGACGCCGGAGGTGCTGCGGCGGGCGTTTTTTCAACTGCCGCGGGTGGATGTGCTGGTGATGCGCCAGCGGGATTCTGTGGAAGCGACCCGGCAGACGGTGCTCTCGGCCCTGCGCCTGGATTACCCCTGGGAGCGGCTGTTTGTCCATGTTGTGGATCGGGTGGAAGATGCGGAGATGGCTAAAGTGGCGCGGGCCATCCCCTGCGAGTACTGGCCTTGCCCCAGGCCAACCCTGGATCCCCTGGCTTACATGCTGGGATGCGGCCAGATCCAAGGGGAGTATCTGCTCCTGTTGCAGCCGGGCCATTTTGTCGAGCCGGATTTTTTGTGGCAGACGTTGCCCCTGTTTTACGACTCGCCAGAGCGGGCTCCCATCGCCAATGCCACCGGCTTTGTGCAGGCGATGCTGCGCACCCTGGGCCGGCCCCAGGCCGTCCACCCCCTACAGCAGCTTTTGGCGGTGGGATCCCAGGGCTACCAGACGGCGCCCCTGTTGGGATCCGGCTGTCTCATTCGGCGGGCAGCCCTGGAGGGGATCCCGCAGATCGATATCCGCCGCCCTGTGCAGTTGGGGTGTCAGATGCACTGCCGCGGCTGGCAGTCCCACCTGGCTTGCCAGGCCCAGGTCACCGGCGTTTTGTTGCCCTTGCGCAACCGTCGCGTGGCTTTGCTGGCGATTTTTTCGGCCTTGCGGGAAAACCCCTTCTGGGGCAAGGCCACCACGCAGCAGCAGCGCTTCCAGTACCTGTGGCTGGCCCTCTGGGCTGCTGGCGGCGTGGCGGAGCTGGCCTATTTGGCGGTGCCCATCCTCTTTCTCTGCACGGGCTGGATGCCGGTGCCGGCCTTTGACAGGGTCTTTTTCGCCTGGTTTTTGCCCTATGCCCTGCTGGGGCGGATCACCTGGCTGCTGGCCTTCCCCCCCTCGCTGTGGGGGGCCGCGTGGCGGTCAGAACGGCAGACGGGCAGCCAGTTCTTCCAGTCTATCCAGGCGCTGGTGCAGAGCTTGCGAGGCGGGATCCCCTATCCTGAACAGCCGTCCCAGCTTTCCCTCGGCCCGCAGGCGCTGGCTATTGTGCTGACCTTGCTGGCGATGGGGGTGGGATCCCTGCGCTTTGCCGGCAACTGGGATCCGAGCTGGCCGGAGCTGATCTTTGGCTTGGTTTGGGCCTTCTACAACCTGATGATCCTGACAGTGCGCCCCGACGATCACGATTTTGCCGGCTTTGCCCTGTCCAGCAGCAGTGCGGCGACGGAAGAGAGCGCCAACCCCTAAACTGCCCAGCCAACATCCATTGGCTGCTGCAGAGATAGAATTGCAGGCTGCCGCAGCGGCTGGTGGGCAAACGCTATGCTGTGAGAAACATACAACGATTGACTCGGCACAGGTTGCCCCCAACTCTCCGGGGAGGCGTACCGGTGGAGAGGCGGGATCCCTGGCCAAGTTGCCCCTGATGTTTGCAGAATTGAACGCAGTTTTCTGGGTTTAAGAACGGCACACCTGTGGAGTCAGAAAGACCCCCCCTTCGACTGTTTCCCCTGGGCACAGATCCCCGGCAGCAAGGCTGTGCCTACTGGCTGGAGATGGGATCCCACCGCTTGCTCCTCGATTGCGGTTTGCCTGCTTCCTCCCTCTTCAAGGCCCTGCCAGGGATCCCAGACGCGGTGATCTGCAGCCACGCTCACTTTGACCATCTGCAGGGGCTGCCCGCCTTTCATCGTCGCTACCCGCAGGTGCCCCTCTACGCCACCCCGGTGACGGCTCATTTGGCCGGCGGGTTGTGGGAGCGCGGTGTTTGGCCAGGCTACGACCGGGATATTCGCTTTCCCCCTTTTCGGGCGCTGCCCTTTGGCCGGGCGCGGGAGATCTTGCCCCACCTGATGCTCACTTTCTTTGCGGCCGGGCACCTGCCAGGGGCGGCGGCAACCCTGCTGCAAAATACCCAGACCACTCCAGCCCAAACCTGCGTGTACACCGGCGACTGTTCCCTGGCCTCAACTCGCTTTGCCCCCGGCCTGGATCTCGCCGCTTTGCGCCACTGGCAGCCGGACGTGCTGCTCATCGAAGCCTCGCTGGGATCCACCCGCCATCCGCCCCGTCGTCATCTGGAAAATCGCCTGGTGGAGCGGTTGCTCAGCGCCCTGGAAGCGGGGCAAACGGTGCTGTTGCCGCTGCCGGTGTTGGGGCTGGGGCAGGAGCTGATCTTTCTCCTCAAGGCCCACCACCGCTTTACCCAATCTCCCCAAGCACTGAAGGTGTGGGTGGCGCCGGGTTTGGCGGCAGGCTGCGAGCTCTACGAACGCTTGCTCCCCTACCTGCCGGAGCCGGTGCGCAACTTCGCCACCTACCAGCCCTTGTTTTGGGAAGACCGCCTACAGCCACAGGTGCAGCCCCTCACGGAGGCGGATCCTCTGCCCCAAGGCCTGCTGCTGTGCGATGCCGATGCTGATCCCAAGGCCTGGGATCCCATTTGGTCGAGGTTGTTGGCCCAACCGCAGCGCTCCTGTCTGCTGCTGCGGCTGCCGGAAGTGGAGCTGGCCACCCCGTTTGAGCGTTGGCCGGCACCGCTGCGCTCCCGCCTGGCGGTGGAATGGATGACCTGGCACAGCCACAACGATGTCGGGCATCTCACCCAGATCATCCACACCTTTCGCCCCCAACATCTGGTTTTGGTGCACGCCAGCCCCCAGCAAGCGCAGGATCTGGCGGATCTGCCAGAGCTGTGCAATCGCTACCATGTCCACTGCCCCCAGTCTGGCCATTGGCTAGAGCTGGCCGACGGGCGCCTGCAAACCCCGATCCAGCCCCCAGATGCTCCTGCCGAGGTCAGGGATCCCGCGGTGCGCTACGAGGGGGAGGTGGAAGAAATTTGGCAGGAACAGGGCCCGCCCCGCGCCTTGGCCGGAGTGCAGGTGCGTCTGCCGCCCCAGATCGCCCAGGATCCCCGCTGGGCCGCCTGGGCCGATACCGGCCTGGTGGAAGCCCGCTGGCAGGGATCCGAACTGGTGCTGCGCGGCCTTGCTCCACGGGAGCTGATCCGTCCGGCAGAGGCTGCCCCCGCCCCAGCAGGAATCATGTCGCGTCCAAAACAGACTTCTGCCTCCACCCATAACGGTGGCAGAAAGTGCCAGAACTGCCGCTTTGCCCGCCAGATCTTGACCTCACAAGCCCAAGCCTTTCGCTGCGACCAAGAGCGCTCTCCCCTCTACCGCCTCCGGGTGGATCCGCAAGGAAGCTGTCCTTACCATCAGCCGCTGGAAATCCGCTCTTCCGGTTAGCTTCCAACAAGCCCCGAAGCCACAGCAGCCCAAAGGCTAGAATGGGACAAGTCGCGGTAGCCACCATGCCTGAGCAACAACCCTGGGCAGCTCGCCGTCAGGGGCCGGTCGGATCCCTGGAGCGATCAGCCGACGCCTTGATCCCACCCCGCCCGCCCGTGGTGCAGATGGCTGGGGTGAACAAGGTCTACTCACTGCCGGAAGGCAGCTTTCAGGCCCTCTACGACATCAACCTAACGATCTGGCCGAGAGAGTATTGCGCCATCATGGGGCCCTCGGGCTCCGGCAAGTCCACCCTGATGAACCTCATGGGCTGTTTGGATCGGCCCAGCTCAGGGCGCTACTGGCTGGACGGCGTGGAAGTCTCTACCCTGACGGATCGGGAGCTGGCCCGGATTCGCAACCAAAAGATCGGCTTTGTCTTCCAGCAGTTTCATCTGCTGCCTGTTCTGACAGCACTGGAAAACGTCATGCTCCCCTTGGCCTATGCCGGGATCCCGGAGCCAGAACAGCGCCGGCGGGCCAAGCAAGCTTTAGAACAAGTGGGCTTGGGGAGCAAACTGCACCAGCGCCCAGCCCAGCTCTCCGGGGGCCAGCAGCAGCGGGTGGCCATTGCCCGGGCCGTCGTCAACCGACCGCAACTGTTGTTGGCTGACGAGCCCACAGGAGCCCTGGACAGCCACACCGGTCAGGAAGTGCTCAACCTTTTTGCCGAGCTCCACCGCCAGGGCATTACCCTTGTCGTGGTTACCCATGACCTGAAAGTGGCCCAGGTCGCCCAGCGCATCATCCGAGTTGCCGATGGGCATTTGCTGGCCTAGGCCGGGATCCAACGGGGGCCTATCGGGAACGAGCCGGCTTGCGCTAGCCTAAACGCAACTGAGCGCTCGGCAGGATCAGACCGTGAAATTGATCGAAGATATCATCCGATTTTTGGAAACCCGCCTAGAGGAATTCCTCAGGGCCCACCCCGAGATCGAGTTGCAAGCCCTCGACGAGCAGTTGCGCCAGCAGGAAGAGGATACTCGACGCCTGTTACAGGAAAGCCGCGCTCAGAAGCAGGCCCTCAGCGAAGCTCTCGCCAAGCTGGGCGAGGAGATCAAGACCTGGCACTTTCGCATCGAAAAAGCTGAGCAGGCCAACCGCCCCGATCTGGCCGAAGGGGCACGCAGACGCGAAGCCGAACTGCTGCAGCAAGGGAGCCGGTTGTTCAACCAAGGGAAATCCCTAGAGGAGAAAATCCGGCAACTGGAAGCTCTACTGCCGCAAATTGCCCAGCGCCGCCAAGAGGTACAAACCAAGCTACAAGAAGTCAAAGCCGCACAAGCCAAAACTGCCGCCGAGCGGGTTAGCCCCTGGGAAAAGCTGTTTGAGGAGGATAAATTGGAGGAAGAATTTCGTCGGCTGGAGATGCGGCTGGCGGTAGATAAGGAATTGGATGACATGAAGAAAAAGGTGGGGGAACAGCAGCGGCGGTAGCAGCCCGACCTGTGCCCAGAAAAACTTTGTTAACCTCGAATCCAGTTGCAACAGCCAAACCAAAATCAAGCTGGGTGGAACCTATAATTTCAGCTCTCGGTCTTAAGAGCCGGAGCAAAATCGCTTCGGAGACTTTCTCCGCCACCGAACGAGAAGGAAAGCCCCTCTTCTCCACCAAGAGTGATACGCTATTGGGCATGAATGAGTTGTATCTGAATCACCCCACATTTGGTTTGCTCTACAGCCTGTGTCGGGTTGACGAAAGTCAGGCCATCTTCACCACCCTTTATGCTCAAAGGCTCTTTTTTCGGGTTTACTTCAAGCCGCCGGATAACAACGGGGATCCTGCTGCCGTGGAGGAGCTGGTCTTTGATCCGATTAGCCGTAACGAGGCTCGCCAACTCATCGAAGAGCAGATGCGCCTGCTGCGCCGCGCCGCTCGTCAAGACGAGCTAGAACAACTGCAGTTGATCTATAAGCAAACCTTTTCCTAGCGGGGCTCCTTCTGAGAGTCTGGCATGACCTTAGGGCAAGGGTTACGTCCCCCCAGACAGCCGCTTATGGCCACTTCAAACTAGATTAAGACACTTCCCACGCGTCCCTCGCCACTCCCCTCACCCCCAGCCCCTCTCCCTGAGGGAGAGGGGAGTCGAGAATAGCGCCCCGCGTCGCTGGCGCAAACGAAGCCTTGAAATGACGATAAAACCTAAAACTGGGACAGAAAGCGCAGGTCGCTGCTGTAGAACAGCCGGATATCTTGAATGCCGTGTAGGAGCATGGCCATTCGCTCGATGCCGATCCCTGCCGCAAACCCGGTGTAGCGCTCCGGGTCATAGCCCACCGCCTGAAACACATTGGGATCCACCATGCCACAGCCGAAAATCTCCAGCCACTTGGAGCCAAAGCGCACGTCCATCTCGGCGGAAGGCTCGGTGAAGGGAAAATAGCTGGGGCGAAAGCGGGTTTCTCGCTGGCCCAACAGGCGAGTGACGAACTCCTTGAGGGTACCCTTCAGGTCGCAAAAGGTGAGGTTCTCGCCCACCGCCAAAATTTCCATCTGGTGAAATACGGCAGAGTGGGTGGCATCGACGGTATCGCGGCGCATCACTCGCCCGGCATGGACAATGCGCAGCGGCGGCTGGTGCTGCTCCATGTAGCGCACCTGCACCGAAGAGGTTTGGGTGCGCATCAGATAGCCCTTTTCTAGGTAGAGGGTATCCTGCATGTCCCGCGCCGGGTGGTCGGCAGGGGTGTTGAGGGCCTCGAAGTTGTAGTACTCCGTCTCGATCTCCGGGCCGTGCACCACCGTGTAGCCCATCCCCACAAAAATATCCAGCATGCGGTCGATGGTGGCCTGCAAAGGGTGGATCCGCCCCAGAGGCCGACGCGGCCCCGGCATGGTGACATCCAGCCGCTCTGCTTCTAGGCGCTGCAGCAGTTGAGCTTCGCCAAGGGCCTGCTTGCGCTGCTCCAGGCTGGATTGGAGAGACTCTTTGAAGGTGTTGGCCAAAGCGCCAATCGCAGGCCGTTCTTCTGGGGGCAGCTTCCCCATTCCTCCCAAGATCTTGGAGAGCTTGCCCTTTTTGCCCAGGTAGTCGATGCGGAGCTGCTCCAGAGCCTCCAGATCGGCGGCTTGTTCCACTTGGGCAAGAGCCTCGCTTTGCAGGGTGAGAAGCTGCTGGCGGAGCGTGTCTTTTGCGTCTTGCATGGGGCCAATTCCAAGGGCAGAAGGGATCCCCGAAGGGCTGAATAAGTCCCTACAAAAGTATCACAGGAGGAAGCCCGGTCTTGACACTCCCACCGACTAAAGTCGGGGGATTCTTACGCAGTCCACAGACGGACTCGCAAAGGCGTTGTCAAGACGCCCCTAGACAGTTCCTTGAGACAGAGCCCCAAGGTTCTGCTTACTTTTTTCAGCAGGTTGGCCGCAGCATTAGCATCCGCATTGACCAACCATCCCGTTGCCGTTTGGTACAGTCCCCGCTTTACTCGCTTCCCAGATGCTTGCCACCCGTCGGGTTTTTCACCATAGTTAGGCAGCTCATCCCCATCCAAGAAGCTGGCCTGGGAACTGTACGCCTCATCAACCTCGATAAACTCAATGCCGTATTGCTGACATAGCTCCTCTATGCGCCTCTTCAACCGCTCGGTGGGAATGAAGACAAAGCTCTGGTTGTTAACCTTGCCTAGGTTGCACGCTTGCTTTTGCCCTTTGTTCCAGCCAAAGATAACTTTCCCAATAGAGTGCTCCAGACAGGAGTTGACAACCAGGCGAGCGGCTTTGTTGACGGCATCCCGCATCCTACGATTTCTTTTCTCAGTGAGACAACTGAGGCGGCGAGACCAAAAGCCTTGTGGTTTATTAGTTCTGAGCCTGGCCACCTCTTTGTTGTACCACTGGTTAAAAGATTTAACCTTGCGCCCGTCGATGATGAAGCTGTGCCCTAGATTGCTGACGCAGGCAAGCCAGTTGTCAACTCCGTGGTCAATTGCCAACGCTTTTGTTGGGTCAAGGGGCTGTGGTTGAGAAGGTTTGGCATACACCCACTCTAGGTAGAACACCCCATGTCGGGGTAGGATTCTGAGTTCCTTGAGGTCTTCCCACCGCAAATGGGTAGGGAACTGCACCCAGAAAGCGTCTAGGCCAAACCACGCCTTGACTTGTTTGCCGAGAGGCACTCTGACCTGCCCTTCTTGGAATTTCAGCCATTGCTTCGGGTAGGCTACAGGGAACAGTCCAGCCTTACGGTAGTGCGGCAACCTGGGCTTTGCGTTCGGCTGCGCTTGCAAAAGCGACTTAAAGCTAGTTAGTGCTTCTGCTACTGACTTGCAAGTTTGCTGTGCAGAGGAAGCGTACATCGCCGCAAAGTGCTTGTTCTTGGTTCTCACCATCTCTCTGCAGAGCTGAGCGTAGCTTACCAGTCGCTTGGTCTTGAAATAGACTTGGCGAGCATAGTACAGAGCACAGTTGTAGACCTTGTTAGACTGCTGGCAGAGGTACTCCAGTAGGGCTACTAGCTTCCTGTCCTGAATCAGAACCTGTTGACAGCCGTAGTCCATTGGTGCTGAGTGGCGATCCAAAGCTATATTAACGACTCGCATCATTGGTGAGCATCGAAGGCTTTTCCGCCCCGCACTACTCGCGCTAGCGGGACGGAGTCCTTAGTACGGGGCTACCAAGCTACTCTGCTGTGTTGCAAAGAGCTACCCACTCCTTATTGGGGCCTAGCTCTGAGGCGCCGTTGGGGATAGCGGGGCGGAGTCCGTATCTGGCAACAGACACCCCAAAGCATCACACCCTGCCGGCCCCTCTGCTGCCAGGGCGAGGTGGTGGTCATGGCGGGCCAGGGCCGCGAAGAAGTCGTCTGTCCTTCGTCTCGTGTTGACCTCGGCCACCAGCCGCTCGTAGGTGGCCTTGTCGATTTTCTCGAAGGGCAGGCGGGGGAAGGGGGCGTCGAAGCGGGCCAACAGCGCTGCGCTGATGTAGCCCTCGTCGTCGCGGATGGCCTCGTAAATGCGGGATCCCAGCGCTTCGATCTCGTCCTCGCGCAGCTCAAGGGTAGCTGAGGTGTTGTGGGTGGTGTAGTACTTTTGCACCTGCATGTAAAAGTCAAACTGGGCCAGGGCGGAGAAGCGCTCAATCTCAATCTCCTCGGCGCCGGGCAAATTGGCCCACTCCACCTCCACCGGCAGCTCCACCAGCCACTCGGTACAGCGGGGATCAAAGGGGTCGTTGAGCAGGTTGCCGTTTTCGTCCTTGTCCGCCTGGGCGGGCACTACCGAGTAGCCATAGTCCAGACAGGCGAGGGCCACGGGGTCGTTTTTGGCAAAGGTGATGCGGCGGATGTAGCGCTGGGCCTTGGGCGGGTGCCAGCCGGGCGAGGCGTTGGTGAGCAGGGACTTGGTGCCAGCGGGCTGAACAGTGGTGCAGCGGTTGGGACGGCGCAACCCGTGGCGGTCGCAGTAGTCCCAGACCACGCGGTGGACAACTTCCTTCCAAAAGCTGAGGTATTCCTGCTCCTGCTGCTTGAACTCCCGCCCCAGGGGCGTATCCGGCCTCCCTTCTTGCCACCAGCGCAGCCAGTCTACCCCAAAGGCTTTGACGCAAAAGTCAAACAGACCGGTAAACGAGACGCCGACGATGGGATCCCACTCCCGCGAGCGCTGGAAGCGGGGCTCGACAAAGCGATGGTGCAATAGCGCCGCCGCTGTCAGGGCCCCGGCTGTGAAGGCCTCCTCTTGTTCCTGGCGGTTGTGGGGATCCAGCCGGTTGAGGTGGATCTCAGCCAGGTTGCAGTGGAAGTCGCATCCAATGATCTCGCCGCAAGGGTTTAACCCATACCGCCGCAGCCGGTGCTCCAGTTCAGCCTCGGGCAGGGTTGGCCAGTGGTGTTTTAGCCAGCGTCGAGCTTCCTCTGGGCCTTGGGAAGCATAGATGTTGAGGAAGGTCTGTTTCAATTCTGGAGTGGCGAGCAGGTCGGCATTGGCCCGCGCCACAGCTTCCCCCGCCCACTGGATGGCTCCCTCGCCGGAGTAAAACTGCTTGCGCACCGCCGCAATGCACTCTTCTCGCGTTGGCTTGCGGTGGAACACGCGCGTGTGGTTGGCCATGCGCAGGGCATCCCGCTCCGGGTCAATTCTCCAGTTGCCCTGCTCGTCCTGCTGCCAGAGGTTGTCCTTGGCGCTGGATCCCAGCTCGTCGTCGGCGGCAAATTGGCGCATGCCCGCGCTGTTGTGGGTGAGATAGCCATTGCAGTAAAAGCAATGAGCCTCTTCGACTTCAATGTCGTAGGTTCGTACCCAGTCATGGCTGCCTAGGCCCTTAACTGTAACGGGGATATCCAAATCCAACCCCGACTCAGCCAAGTATCGTTCATAGTTGGCTTCGACCGACCGAGCTCCTTGGCAGCCCATGCCGCGCATCTCAGTGTAGCTGTATACTTCCTGCAGCAGGGAACCCGGAATCGTAAAGCCATGCATCTCCAGCCCTTGGGGCAACTTCCCTTTAGCTGAGTAGGGAGCCACCAAGGCGTTGTACCGATCCTTGAACGCCGGTAGGGTAAGGCTGTATTGAACCTGCCAGTTCTCCTGCTGGGGGGGGAGGATTTTGAGTCGGCCTGCAATACCCAGACTGGAGAGCACAGCCCCCACTTGCAGGGCAAAGGAGCGGTGGACAGTTGTCAGCAATTGGGGGGGATGACTACGGGTTGACCCATCGCTGTCGATAAGGCCTGCCAGGTAAGCTGACCGTACCTCAACGGTGCCGCGCAGGATAAAGTCGGGAACTTGCAGGGGTTGCTTTGGTTTCTTGATGTGCCGCTCGAAATACTCCGCCAGCGGGATGCAGGAACACACAAACTTTGCCCTGTTCTCCCCTGGCCCATAGCTGCAGGTAGCTGTCAGCCCGAAGGCGGCTAGCGCCTGCTCCAGCTTAGCTTGGAGACGGGAAAGCAGCTCGGGATCCAGGGTATTGGCACTCCACTCCAGGTGACCGTAGGGCTTGCCGTGGAGATCGCGCCCCAGCGCAACATACCCATCCCCCTGGGTAAACCCAATGAGCCAGGCCACCTCTGGTGTCAGGGGCGGGATGTGCAGGGGCTTTGCGGTGGGGCTTTGTCTTGGACGAGGTGCCGTAAAGTCCTCAGGGAGGTGGGTAATGGTGCCGGGGAGAACTTGGGTGTTGTGCAGCAGACGATCCCCCTCGACTAACTCGTGGGTACTTTTCCATGCGATGTTCCCCCGAGCGTCTGCCAAAACCGCATGGCGGTGGTTCAAAGTTGAAAAGAAAGGAAGGGCATTGGTCTCTATTTCGTAAACTTCTTGGATCCCTTGGTCAAACTTGTTGACCACCCGACGAAACCCAAGGGGGGTCTGAACCCAATCGCCTACCTGCACATCCTTGATGGGCACCAGACCTTGTGAGGTGTGCACCAAGGCGTTTTCAGGTAAGCACCGCCGAATGTTCCCCGCCACAATCGTCACCGCCGCCTCGTCGATGAGCAGGCAGCACTCCACCGAGTTCAGTTGTCTGCCCACCGCTTTGTTGAGGATGGCGGCACAGCGCTCGTAGAGGCCGGGCAGCTTGATGGGGTTGGCCACACCCCCAAACCCCTGTAGCCGCTCGCCGGCAGGGCGGACATCGCTCAAGTCCACCGTCACCTGGACCTCGCCGCCCAAGCTGGGATCCGCCGCCAGCTCCAGCAGCGCCTGGTAGGACTCCACCCAGCCCCGCCGGCTATCCCCCACCTGGATGTGCACCCGGGATCCCTGCCGCTGGATGCGGGTGTGCTCCTGCCGCTGCTCTCGGGGCGTGGCGCCGAGGGATCCCACCACCTGTACCTGCAGGCGGTTGAGGATGGGGGGCAAGCGGTTGATGAACTGGGGCTCCAGCACCGCCCCCGTGCCGCAGCCCATCATGGCCAGATCCATCATCAGGCCAAAAGAGCGCCAGTCCACCACGGTGGTGCTGGTGCAGTTGTAGGCGCCAGAGTAGTTTTCCGGCTTCTGGATCCAGTCGGTGCCCATCACCCACAGGGCCCGGCCCGAGATCAACGCCTTCAACTGCCGCTGCAGACGTTCCACCAGCTCCCGCTCCTGGGGAGTGAAGCGTCCTAGGCGGGCAATGTCGGTCAGGGTGCGATCGCAGACGTCGCTCCAAGTCTCGCGGCTGCCATCCGGGCGCCGCCGACTGTAGGTGCGGTAGAACACTGGAGCGGCCGTCGGAGCTGTTGCTGGGAACTCGCCCAGGGATCCCGTCACCTCGGCGAGACCAAGTCCCTGAATTTCCGGAGAATGTACTTCTTTGCTCTGAACCATAGCCACACCCCTCCTGCAAGGCTCCCCTGCTAAAGCTCCTTTGAGCGTCGGTTTGCAACCCCGCCGACCCGATGCCCAACCACGTTATCACAATCTTCAGGAGCCTGGTGTTGCAGGTAGTGTTGTGCTGGCAAGAGCTCCCAAAGATCCCCTAGGGATAGAGCCGGCCCGGTTATCTCTCCCGAGGTGTCTGCCGGAGGGAACGGAAGGCCAGGCAGAGGGGCTACAGTGGATGAAGAGGGATCCCGGGGAAGAGGGTCGCTTGCTCTCTCGAAAAGTCGCCCGCCTGGGCGCAAACTGTAGAAGGAGTTGGATGCCATGACCAGTCGCCTGCGCATCGGTAGCTTGTGGGGGATCCCCTTTTTCATCGACTACACCTGGTTTCCGGCGGCTCTGTTGCTGGTGCTCTCCTACGGCGTGGTGACGGCGCTGGGGCTGTTTCTCTCCTTGCTGGCCCATGAGCTGGCCCACAGCCTGGTGGCCCGCGCCTACGGAGTAAGGGTTAACTCCATTACCCTGTTTATTTTTGGGGGCATGGCAGCGATTGAGCGGGAAGTCCCCCGTCCCCTCGGCGCTTTTTGCGTGGCGGTGGCAGGTCCCCTCCTCAGCCTGGGCCTGTTCCTCATCTTCAGCCTGGCCCGGGCTTGGGCTGTGCCGGAGTCGATGCTGGCCTCAACCCTCACCAACTTGGCTGCCATCAACTTGACGATTGCCCTGTTTAATCTGCTGCCGGGACTGCCTCTGGATGGAGGGCAAATGCTCAAGGCGGCCATCTGGGGTTGGACAGGGGATCGCCAACAGGGCATGATCTGGGCGGCTCGGGCCGGACAATTTGTCGGCTTTGGCCTGTTGGGGCTAGGGTTGTTGGCGGTCTTTGCTGGCAGCCTGAATGGCCTCTGGCTGGGACTGATCGGACTGTTTATTTTGAACACCGCCCGCCGCTACAGCCAGTATGCCCAGCTCCAGCAGGTGTTGGCCCGCCTGAAGGCTGCCGATGTGATGACCCGCCAGTTTCGGGTGTTGGATGCCAACATGAGCCTGCGGGAGTTTGTGGATCGCTACCTGGTGCCCTCTTCCCTCAAGCCGGAAGCCCCAGCTCAGCCAGCAGAGATTTATTTCGCCGAGGAAGACGGCCGCTACCGCGGGTTGGTCAGGCCAGAACTGCTCAACGACATCGAGCGCAGCCAGTGGGATCGCCTCACCCTCAAGGCCATTCTCAAGCCGATGGAGCAACTGCAGGGGGTACGAGAGGAGACCCCCATCCCCCAGGTGATTCAGATGATGCGCCAGGCAGAACCGCGCCGCATTTTGGTCTTCACGCCCAGCGGTGCCATTGCCGGCTTGATCGATCGGGGCGATGTGGTGGCCATGGCTGCCCGGCAGTTGGGGGTTCTGCTGCCCCAAGAGGTGGTGCAACGGGTGCGAGACAGCCAAGAGTGGCCCCCTGGATTTCAGGTGGAGGACAATCTGGCCGGCGAGGGATCCCCCAGTCTCTCTTGGCAGGGATCCCCAGATCTGCACAACGAGCCTTAAATGCCAAGAAAAGTAGTCTCAAATGCTATTTCGCGGCGACCTTTTCCCTCTATAATTAAGAGTGTTCTCTATTAGTTAAGAATTTTGAATCGCGCTCCTCGTCTTTTGCCCGCCTACACCCACCGACTGAGCAATGGGCTAGGCGTCATCCTTCATCCCATCCCGATTGCCGATTCTGTTACTGTTGATGTCTGGGTACGGGCAGGTGCACGCCATGAGCTGCCGGAGTGCCTGGGCATCTCCCATTTTCTGGAACACATGGTGTTTAAGGGCAGCGAGCGTTTGGCCCCCGGTGAGTTGGACTGGGCCGTTGAAGGACGGGGGGGAGTTACCAATGCGGCCACCAGCCAAGACTACACCCACTACTACATTACGGTGGCCGCTGCCGACCTGGCCGATACCTTGCCTTACCTGGCAGAGGTGGTTTTGCGGGCCGGGATCCCGGAGCAGGAGTTTGAGCGGGAGCGGCAGGTGGTCCTGGAGGAAATTCGCCGCGCCGCCGACAACCCCGACTACACCGCCTATCAGCTTCTGATGGAGACCGCCTACGGGGAGCACCCTTATGGACGACCGGTGTTGGGCACGCCAGAAAGCCTGATGCAACTGACCCCTGAGCTGCTGCGCGCCTACCACCGCGGCTGGTATCGGCCTGAATCCATGACGGTGGTGGTGACGGGTGGCCTCGAACCTGAAAAGGCGCTGGCTTTGGTGGAGGAGCAGTTTGGTGGCTCTGCCGCCGGGCCGGCAGCGGTCAGCCCCCCCATTCCGCCGCAGCCTCGTCCCCAAGGGATCCTGCGCCGGGAGAGCACCCATGTCCGCTTGGAGCAAGCCCGCCTGAAATTGGCCTGGCCCACCGTCGGCATTGACGATTGGCAAGAGGCCTGTGGCTTGGAGATGTTGGCTTCTGTGCTGGGAGATGGCCGTACTTCGCGGCTGGTTCATCTGCTGCGGGAACAGCGGGGCTGGGTGAGGGCCATTGGCTGTTCTTCGCTGGTGCTGAAGGAGGGAGGGCTTTTTTGTATCAGTGCCCAACTGGAGCCGGAGGATGTGGCGCGGGTGGAGGCGACCATCCTGCACGAGATGGAAAAGTTACAGCAGGATGGCATCGGCCAAGCGGAGTTGGATCGCACCCGACGTATGCTCACCCATGAGTTCTTGTTCTCCGCCGAGTCTCCCAGTCAACTGGCGAGTATCTATGGCTACTACGAGACGCTGAGTGGGGTGCAACGCATTCAAGAGTACCTGGAGTTGTTGCAATCTTTTACCCCGGCTCAGCTCCGGGAACTGGCCCAGCAATACTTGTCTCCGGAAGCTCATGTGGTCACCCTTCTCAAGCCAACTGCTCTGGATCCGGCGGCAGTCTCGGAGCTGCAACTGGCTTGTCGTTGAGCGCTACCTCGACGCCCCAGACCCTTGATTTTCGGATTTTGGACCGGGATCCCTTGCCTGCATGAACGCTACCCTGTTTGCCACCCAACGTGGCCGTCTACAGCGCGTCCTTTTGGCCAATGGCCTCACGCTGTTGCTGGGCCAGAACCCAACGGTGGAGATCTTGGCGGCCCACTGCTTTTTCCGCGGCGGCAGCCGGTCAGAGCGACCGCAGCAGGCGGGGGTGAGCCACTTGACGGCGGCTGTCCTCACCAAAGGGACACATCGGCACAACTCTCAGGCCATTGCCGCTTGGGTGGAATCGCTGGGAGCCTCGCTGGGGGTGGACAGCTCTGCCGACTGTTTCGAGGTCAGCCTGCGCTGTGTGGCTGCGGATTTTCCTGAGCTGCTGGGGTTGCTGGCGGAGCTCCTGCGGGATCCCAGCTTTCCCGAGGCGGAGGTGGCGCGGGAGCGGGATTTGATGCTGCAGGCCATTCGCGCCCAACAGGAACGGCCCTTCAGCTTGGCTTTTGATCGGGTGCGGCAAGCCCTCTACGGGGATCACCCCTACGCCCTACCGGGGCTGGGACGGCTGGAGACGGTGGGATCCCTGACCCGCGAGGATTTGGTAGCCTATCATGCGGCCCACTGTCGTCCCGATGGAATGGTGATGGTGGTGATCGGCCCAGAGCCGCCGGAGCAGATGGCTGCCCAAGTGGAAGCTGCTTTGGGAGACTGGGTTGTTCCCGGCCCCTCTCCAAAAGACCTGGATCTTCCCCTACCCCCTCTGAGGGAGCCGCAACTGCTGAAGCTGCCCCAGCCCACCCAGCAGACGACCCTCTTGATCGGCTTTCGCGGATCCCCTGCGGCTTCTGCGGATTATCCAGCCCTGAAATTGCTGGCCACCTACCTGGGCAGCGGTCTGTCCAGCCGCCTGTTTGTGGAGCTGCGGGAGCGCTGCGGCCTGGCCTATGAGGTCTCGGCTTTTTTTGCCACCCGTCGGGATCCCGCTCCTTTTGGGGTTTATATGGGCACTGCGGCGGAGAACACCCAGGTAGCCCTGGAGCGCCTGCAGGCAGAAATCCACCGTCTGCAGGCCAATCCGCTCCCCCCAGAAGAGATAGAAATGGCCCAGCGCAAGCTATTGGGCCAATACGCCCTCAGCAAACAAACCAATGCCCAAGTGGCGCAACTGGCCGGCTGGTACGAGATTTTGGGCTTGGGCATGGAGTTCGACCAGCAGTACTTGCAAGAGGTCAGGCAGCTCACCCCAGAGCAGCTCCATCAAGCTGCGAAAACCTATCTGACCAACCCGGCCATTGCCCTGGTGGGGCCGGAAGCTGCCTTAGCAGAAGTTGAGCTGGTGTTTTGAATGAACTACCCCACCGCGCAGGCGGGTGGGGTTTCCCCATCCGCTTTACGGCGAGATTTTTGTCTCTTCCTCTGCCC
>NZ_JANSJC010000022.1:0-13002 GCF_047462375.1 Synechococcus sp. H55.8
TGGACTACCTGCCCGATAACCCCTGGATCCACCAGCCCTTCGAGCCCTACGAGCAGATGACGCCCCAGCAGTTGATGGAGTCCCTGCGTTCTTCGGGTTAGCTTGATCCCTATCTCGACGGCAGCTCAAAGCGAGGTAGTCCATCCAAGACAGGCTGGATCCCTGCTGGGATCTGCTCATGAGCAAGAGGATAGTGATAGTTGACCTGGGCCAGCAGCCGTTTCCACTGCTCCGAATTGAGAGCTTTGACCAGAGAAATAGACGGCTCTCCCTTTAACTCATAACCTGACTCGATTAGTTTGAGGGCAACGTTAGTTGCTGCTGTTGCCAGGACTGAGTCTGCCATTCCATAGTCTGGCTCTGCGGATACAATCAGGGCATAATCCTGAGGGCTTGGGCTAAGCAGAATAAACTCCAGTAAGAGCTCCAGACTGGAAATAGTTGCTTCCTGGAAACTGGGATCCCAGTTTGGGAAGAGAACCAGGTTAAGTTGGCTAAGGTAAATTTCTGAAGTAGCAGTATCCAGATGTTCTTCAAGAGGGCTAGTTTGCCCAGAGTTGCACCTCAAACAAGCTTTACTCTGTTGAAACCTAAGGCTTAGGTCAATTATCTCGTCTTCCGTGGTGAGTAGTGTATGACTAGCCTGTTTTTTGCTGCTGCTAGTTAGGTGTAAGATGGAAATAGGGGTGTAGGGTAGGTAAGGCTCAACAAATAAACTGCGCTTTGGATCCCACCTCGGTAAGCCATAGTGGCAGGTCCAATTGCAGTAAGCTGGCAGAAGTTCTGTTTCCTCCAATAAACCGTCTAGGTAGACGGCAACGTTTAAGGCAAGCTGGTCAGTTAGAACCGAAGGTCTTTTGGCTAAGGCTTGAGCAAGGCGAAGATCCCAGAAGTTCCAATGCGGAGCACTATAAAGTAGTGCGAAAACACCTGCGTTGAGAAGAGGATAAGTGTGCAGATCATCAACATTTAGGTTAGGAAAGTAATGCCTATAGGCTTTGGATAGTTCGATTAAGTGTTCTTTTGATCCATAAAGTAGTCTGTTTCCTCGATCAATCTCTGGTACGATGGCCAGGCCTCTTTTTTTACTTCCCTGAATGAGTAAGTCAATTCCAAACCATTCTTGAACCCAGGCATCTGCATCAAGCCAGATATAAACTTCATAGCCTGGAAAGTACTTAGGAAGGTGCGGTCGAGCCAGAAGCCCCCGCAAGTATAAGGGTGCATTCTCAATACCAGGAAACGTGTATTCCCAGTCCGGCTCAACAACATAGTTTACGTTTTCCAAAACCCAGTTTATTTCTTCAAGTGAGCAGCCTAGGTTAAAGAAGCCTATATCGATTAATTGACCTTGCGGCTTATATCGAATAGAAAGAATCGTTCCTTTAACCAGGTCAAAAAAATGAGAATCAGCACCAGTGATAATAATTGCTGAGCTCATAGAGAAACACACCTGCAGAAAGCCTAAGCTCGGTTAACTTGCTAGGCTACTCTACTTGATCGCAATTACATTTAGGCTAATGGGCTCGCCTAAAAAAGACATGTCACTGCAATCATTAAATAAGCCAAATTTATCAACCTTACGAATGATCCTGAAACCTGCTTGAGTTAGTAACATAAACAGGTACTCCCAAGAGAAGCCAACCTTGTGGTAGTCATATTCATCAGTTTGTCCGCCAAACATCATGCGCATAACTCTAAATCGCTCCTCAGGCGAGACTCCTTCTCTCAAATAAAGACGACAAAGAGTAGGCAGATCAGGAACGCTGATCATCAACTCGCCGCCAAAACGCAAAACTCGATGCCACTCTTTGAGAACAATTGGAAGTTCTCGAATGTAATCAAAGTGCTCTAGGACATGGGAAGCATAGATGGCCTCTACGGAGCCATCGGCAAATTGACTGAGATCCTTAGCATTTCCCACGTAGTCGACGTGCTCCCTTGCCTGAATATCCAGGATCTTCCAATCGGGGTGAGGTTCTTTACCTCCAATGTGAAGGCGGATACGCTGAGTAGACCTAGGCTCAGCTTGATTCTCTTGCAAAGGCGGAACAGATTCAATTAGCTGATGCTTGTACGCAAGATCAAAGTATACCTTCTCCATGGCTCTGGCTAGGCGCTCTGGATCCCAAATTATCGATCTGTCATAGGAATCTCGAATGGTTTGCTTAGCTTTTTTCAGGAGTTCTGGATTATTGGCTAGTTGGATCCCACGCTCGATAAACTCTTCAATTGACCAGGCGATACAGTCATCAAGACCTACATTCTTGAGTAAGCTGTAGCTCATTCGACCAAAGTAGTGCCTACCGACTAAGGTCAGCACCGGTAAGCCCATATACAAGGCTTCCATTGTATGAGTGGCCCCTGTGTAGGGAAATGTGTCTAGCATCAAATCAAATAGCCCTAGCTGACCACGATGTAAGCCTGTGTATTCTGTTCTTGCTAGGAAGCGAATTCGATCCTCGACTCCCAGTTCTTTAGCTCTTTTTCGATACATCTCAATCATTGACGGAGCTTCCCCCTTGCCTTTTACAACCAGTACGGCATTGGGAGAATTGAGTAAGATCCTCAAATGAGCTTCTACACACTGGTCATTGCGCTTATATGCATGAGCAGCTGTAAAAAGGAGAGTATTTTTAGGGGTAATGTTCAGCGTTTGAGAAAATACTTGATGATCTTGGGGATCTACGGCAAGTTGGCTAACAGCAGCATAAGCAGGCAAGCGAATTAACTCCTCCCGGTAGTCCTCTTTCGCCTCATCCGGGAGTAGATAAGGATCAACAAAGAAATAGTCTAGAGTTGGTAAGCCGGAAGAGTCTCCTCCCAGCCAGCTACACTGAATAGGAGCACAACGATATGCCATAACATAGTTGCTAATTCGATCTGTCAGTGAGTCAAGATGTACAAGAATGTCAAGATTGTCGTCTCTTATTGTTCGTAGAATCTCCTTTAGGCTTGTGTTTTTGGAAAACTGACGGAAATGAGCCTTGTGAATGAGAAAATTTTGATAAAGAGGATCTGAAGAGAGAATTTCTTTCGTCGCTAGGCCCATTAAGTAGTAGTAATAGACTTCTATATTCTCAGTATCGTGGGATGCAAGTATTTGTTGAGACATTAGGCCTACAGAGTGACTCATAAAACATATACCCAAGTAGCCAACTCTCAGCTTTCGAGGGCAGGAGCTGCGATGCTGATTTGCTAGGTTTTGGGATCTGCTACTGAAGCTATCCAGATCTAAGTTTTCTCGGTAAGATAGAAGAATAGAATAAAGTATGTCGGCAGAGATCTGAGTTAGCTTTCGCATAGTCTTTCTATCGTCGCTAACATAGTTGATAAAAAAACAGACTGAAAACATAAGAGCGCGAGCAAGACTCTGAATATTGTCGTTTACAGGTTCTTGGTTAATTAGTTTCTCCTTTATAACTTGTAAACTTTCTAGTGGCCACAAGCTCAGGAATCTGTCAATAATAAGCTTTACCTTGTCTGTGAGAGCTGCTTTGGCAAACAAGGCCATTGCGTTCTCTAGAAGATAGATGAAGTTAGCAGATTTCTCTTCTTCCTCTGAGGCAAGTGAAAGTAGTTTTTCTGCCACTACTGAGTACCCCAGACTTTTCGATTCTTCCATCAGCCTATAAATGAGCTCTATCCCGAAGCCGGACAGCCAATCTTTTGATGTGGAGAGTGCTTTGTAGGATTCAGCCCTCTCAGGAAGATAAATCTCCGAGAGCAAGGATAGCGCCGCCATAACCGAGCGACGCCGTGGCTGAGGCATTTTCTGGGCAAAGACTTCTAGGAGATCAAAGAAGACCTCCAAGTATCCTTCGTCCAAGAGATGGCGGGCAACATCCAGGAAGGTAATTTCTTCCGATAGGTCGACAATTTCTGGCCCAGAGCTTATACTCTCAGCTACTGCTGACGCATAGGTGAGGATTGCCAACTCATCTTCTCTCTTGATGGCGTCGTAGAGCAAGAATAGATTATTAGACTTCTGCAACGGATCTAGCTCAAAGATGAGCTCTCTTATTTTTAATGAATGATCGTAAACGATTTTCGACTGGTGAATAGGTTGCTTGCCAGCCAAGAAGGCTATTTCTCGAGCTGTCTCGAGCATGAGCGAGATCAGCTTTTCTCGACTAAGCAAAGAAATGCCTTCCACTCTCAGTAAAGCGTTGTAAAGAGGATAAACCTTTCTGGGCTCTATGTACAGAAGTTTACGGATTGCTATTTCTGTGGCTTCTTGTGGTGTTCCCGGGGCATTCTTCCAGTCGGTGCTGAAGTCAGGGTAGATAACTTTTGTTAGCACCTGTCCCCACTGCAGAGGGGAAAGAACATTGGCATAGGTTCTAGCCCAGTCTTGAAAATCCATTTCGGAGCGGGCAAGGGCAGCTCGCCCTCGAGCAGCAACCTCTTCTAAGGTGAAAGATTCAGGAAGTGGCATTGACTCAGGAAGGCACTGGGACAAGTTGGCCTTATTATGCCATAGCCCTGAGCTGAGGCAGTTCAAGGGAGTTGGCTACACTTGCCCGTAGCGTGGGCCTGTTTCCAGCTTAACCTTCGCACCGTGGGGGGGCAGGCTTCCCGGTGGGCAAGACTGTAGCTGCTTGGAAAGGAAGGTGGCTACCTAGTTCCCCTTGGCAGAATCTGTGAGAGGCCAACGAGAAGAGCTCGGCAGCTCCGCCTGCAGGGCCCATAGGCAAGGGCGGGCTGGGCACTCTCGGCAACGTTTACAAAGACTTGTCTGGGGGATGTTATGAACTCGAGCGGGGGTGGGTAGTCTAGTAGTGTCAACAGAAGGCACAAGCGAGCCTTCCTCTAACTCTCAAGGGAGTAACGAATCATGAGTGCAAAACTGCGCTACTCTTTACTTCGCGCAAAGCTCTCTCAGTTCTTGCTTTCTCGCGCCAAGGGCTTCACGCTGATTGAGCTGCTAGTGGTGATTGTAATTGTAGGCGTCTTGAGCGCTATTGCAATTCCCCAGTTCCTGAACCAGATCCGTCGCTCTCGCGTGGCAGAAGCCCAGGCCGCTTTGACCAATGCTTCTCGTGGCGCTGAGGTCTATCGGCTGGACTGGACTCAGTATCCTACGGAATATTCAGTGATTGAGCTTGGCTGCGATAGTGCCTGGTGTGGTCCTAACGGGGATAAGTACCAGAACGATGCTTGGTCTGCTCCCAACTACGGCGCTCCTGCTATGTCAGTGGATACCCCCGCTCAGCGCGGCTTGATCATGGCGGTTCTTGGTAATACAGAGGTTAACCCTGCCTATGTGAACGCTGGTGGCCACCCCATCCTCTGTGAGATCGGCCTTGGGCGGGGTGAGCAGATCGTAGCTACCGGATCCGAGTACTTTGTCGGAAAGTCTTGCAATGTTTTCGCTACAAGCGCCGCGCCGGACGACGTGTCAATAGATGATGACAATGTGACCACTGACACTGCTACAAAATTCTCTAGCAACAACAACAACAACAACAATAATGGTGGTGGTGGTGGTAATGATGGTGGTGATGGTAACTAACAACCATCACAATAGCAACAACAGCTAGGAAGCAGCGGGAATGTAGACCAAGTAACTACTTCGCTCCCCGTGCGCGGGGAGCTTTTTTTAGAAATCAGCAGGGGGTTCTCGGCTGGCAAATGACACTCTTTGGATTGCCATCCTAAGCAGCGTTTCTGGAGATCTGTGAGGTGCAAACACAAGCTCATACCCTACCGCGCAAAGCCGGCGCAGGAACGGGGGTTCTTCCTGGTGGAGGTAGTGACCACTGCA
The DNA here is from genome assembly GCF_047462375.1 of Synechococcus sp. H55.8. Lineage (NCBI taxonomy): Bacteria > Bacillati > Cyanobacteriota > Cyanophyceae > Synechococcales > Synechococcaceae > Synechococcus > Synechococcus sp. H55.8. Next base: position 5,768 of record NZ_JANSJC010000022.1, read on the forward strand.
AAAAGGGTTGTCAGGATGTGTCTAATTTCTCACTTAGTCAGGTTTGGAAAGTTTGAGGCCCAAAATAGCTCATCTCACCACTTTATGGTCGTTTCAAACGAGATTGAGACGCCTTTGCTGCCGATCCAAGGGCTCGACGCCGCCAGCCCGTTTGCGACAGCGTTGCGTAGCAATAACGATTTAGGGAGATGTTTTATTGCTATTTGAGAAATGGCAGAGCTACCCATGGCTGATCCTAGGTTGAGGGTCAAGGGATCCTTTCTCACTTGGCCTGACTTCTGTAGCTAATCTATAGAGCCCAGCAGAGCTAGTTGACCAGGGAAGAGGGCGAGGGTTGGAGGTACTGAGACCCTAACCAGGCTTGAGAGGGCACAATAAAGATAAGATTTCCTCTTCCTGTCTTTGGTCAGAGGATGCCTAAACGAGCTAGAAAGCAGAGGGGACTTCCTTTCCGCGAAGCCAAGACAGCCCTACAGAAGCTGGATCTGGAGCCCATCGATGTGCTCAGGGTGGCTATAGGTGGACAAGGGGTAGAGGTGTTGGCTAGTTTGGAGCCATGGCTCAAAGACGTCAAGGTCATCTATGTGGAGTTTGGCTCGGAGCAAGCCCGCAAGCAGATTGACCAGATGCTGGATCCTTCTCACATGATCTGGCAGGGGGAGATCATAGCTGGTCAAAGAGGATCCCTCTGCTATCTGCGCAGAGCTTAGGAGTAGACTCTTGAAAAGAGAGGAGATGCGAAAGTCATGAACTCAACTATCGTTGTTACAAGCGCAGACAGCAAGTTTTTTGAGTTAGTCCAGGGGACTATCCTCTCTATCCGGGAAAAGCCGCAGGGGTATTCTGTGGACATTGGATTTCTCGATACAGGCTGCACGCTAGAGCAGTTGCAGTGGATAAGTCAGTACGTTGACCATATTATTGAGCCAGGTTGGAATTACGATATCCCAAGTAGTAACAGCCAACCTAACTACCTTAAAGCTCTGGCATCCAGGCCATTCTTACCTGAGTATTTTCCAGGTTACGAGGTTTATATTTGGATTGACGCAGACGCTTGGCTCCAAGATTGGTCTGCAATTGAGCTACTCACCCTAGGAGCAAAAAGAAAAGGATTTTCAATAGTTACCGAGTTAGTAGCTAAGCATGTCAACAGATTCTGGATGCAAACCTGGATAACCTGGCACTACCACAAATACTTCCATCACACCGAGTTTAATCGTCTAGATATAGAGCCATTGCTGAACGCTGGTGTATTCTCCGGAGCTAGACAATCTATTCACTGGTCGGCATGGGGAAAAAGAGTAGAGCAAGCTATCCTCAGATGCTTCGATTTATGGACGGATCAGTTTGCTTTAAATGTTTCTATCTACAAGGATTTAGGTTTGGATAGAGTTGAGCTTCTACCACTCAATTGTAATTGGTTGGCTCACTATCAGCTACCTTTATGGGATCCTCAAAAGAGGCTATGGGTGGATCCTTTTCCGCCTCACGAACCAATAGGGATTGTACATCTTACGGCCGATGCTAAGACAAGACCAACTCATATTGTACTTACAACTGAAGGTTTTAAGGTTGAAGCCAGCTTACGATATCCAGGCAAGAACTCTCTCCCGATTAAAAGATATGACTATGTATCGAATAACCAGAGGAGAATACATCTTGACTATAGCTTCCCTCTAATGACTGTAGTGGATCCAAGCTCTCACCCTTGGCCCTACTTGCGAAAAGAGATTCCCCATCTTTCGCACGCAGACTTACGTCAACCTCTTATTGGCTTTGTTAGCCGAGATGAAGCACATATCTTGTACAATACCGCTCTTAAGTTCCAAGGAAAACCTGCTTTGGAGATTGGGTGTTGGCTAGGTTGGTCAACTGCTCACCTTGCATCGGGAGGAGTTGTTCTTGATGTAGTGGATCCTGCTCTGGCCAATCCTCAGATTTATGAAAGTGTGGATCAGTCTCTCCGCTTGGCAGGAGTTCGCTCCAATGTCAACCTGTATCCCGGCTACAGCCCAGAGAAGGCAGAAGAGATTGCTCGGGAAAAGAACCGCCGCTGGTCTTTGATCTACATCGATGGAAATCATGACGCGCCAGCTCCTCTGCTAGATGCTCAGGTGGCAGACCGCTACGCTGCTGAAGATGCTCTAATTCTCTTTCATGACCTTGCTTCACCGGATGTAGCTGAGGGCTTAAACCACCTAAGGGCTCGAGGCTGGAACACGATGATTTACCAAACCATGCAGATCATGGGCGTCGCTTGGCGGGGTAACGTCCAGCCTGTGGAGCATATTCCGGATCCTGCTGTTGATTGGACACTACCAGAGCATTTGAAGGGATACCCGGTATGCAACCTTGAGTTATTGAGAGTTTTGGAAAAGGTTAAGGCCTTTACCCTTTTGGGCTTTGAGCGTCTCTGGAATCTCTACACCTTAGCCAAGCGAGTCTGCCAAGAAGACATCCCTGGGAACTTTGTTGAGTGTGGCGTTTGCAGAGGAGGCAGCTCTGCACTGCTGGCTTGGGTGATCAAAAACTACAGCCGCCGACCCCGCAAAGTCTACGCTTTCGACACCTTCTCAGGAATGCCTCAGCCAACAGAAGTAGACCGAGATTACAGAGGATTTCTTGCCAATGATACTCCCTATGGAGCTGGAGCTTTGGGGGCTCCTGTCTCGGAGAACTTGGAGGTAATCAGCAGGGAACTAGGAGTTTGGGATCTCATTGTTCCTGTTCAAGGACTGTTTGCTGACACATTGCCAGCTTACCGTGACCAGGTAGGCGAGATCGCTTTTCTACACGCGGACGCTGACTGGTACCAGTCCACAATGGATATCTTTCAGAATCTTTATGAGCAGGTTAACTCCCAAGGATTTATCCAAATCGATGATTACGGACATTGGCAGGGATGTCGAGAAGCTGTCCACGACTTTGAACGAGAAATTGGGGCTTTCTTTCGGTTACATAGTATTGACTATACCGGAGTCTGGGTGAGCCTGGCTGAGAACCTGCCAGTAGTGAGAGATAGCTTAACAGAAGCTACACTTCCGCAAGGGATCCGTCTGAGCAAGTTTAACGTCGTTCTTTTCCCTTACTGGGAGCTAGAAGCGGAGCAGCTTGTGCAGGAGTTGGAGAAGCTGCTGGAGCAGATCTTGCTAAGCCCAAATCCAAAAGACTATGCTCTTATTTTGCCAGGGGATCCGGATCCACAGCTAGCCAATCAAACACTAGAAATGGCGGCGGGGAATGTAATCCTCAAACTTATGGAGAAAGGAGAGGAAGTAGCTGAGGAGCCGCTTTGTTCTGTGGTGTCTGGCTTGAACCCTTGGCAGTGGGAGAGGCTGATTCAGCATATGAACTACCGCTACCCTCTGAAGCGGGAGCGTTTTCCCAAAGGACTACGGCCAGCTGTCCAGAAGCTGCCTGTTTTGTTGATTGCTCAGTAGGATTTGCCGCCTATCCTCAACCCTCTTGAGGGGGGGAGGCTTTAAAGTGCATCGGGATCCACCCCCAGTTCCCGCAGCTTTTGGGCCAGGCGATCTGCCCGTTGTTCGGCCTGCTCAGCTCGTTGCCGTTCTTGCTCTGCTCGCTGCCGCTCCAGTTCAGCCTCGGTGGGTACCAGTTCCCCAGAAGAGGTGGCCCAGCGAATCCACGTGGTCTCGATGTCCCGAAACCTGCCCTCCCACTTCACCAAGTACAGTCCCAAAACCTCGCTCAGCAGGCGACCTTCTGCATCGACTTCAATCGGCTCATAGTGGTCGCCCATCAGCCGAAACCCCGCCCAGTCCTCCGGCTCAAACGGGTCAAACCAAAAGTACTCCGGCACCCGGATAATTTGCTCGTAAAGCTGCTTTTTGCTTGTCTTATCATCCTGGGCAGTGCTGGGAGAAAGAAGCTCAATCACCACGTCTGGCCCTTTGCCCTGCTCCCAGATCACCCAGCTTTTGCGCTCGCCCTTGGGCACTCCCAGCACCACAAAATAATCAGGCCCTCGGAAATTGCGGCTGCGGGTCTGCTCCAAGCTGTAGTAGAGGAACATGTTGCCGCTGACAAAGCCATCAGGGCGCTGCTGCAGCCAGGTTTGGGTGACGGAGATGAGCAAGTCCATCTGGCACTTGTGTCGCCAGCTTTCCATAGGTACGCCGTCGTCGTAGGGGAGCTCGTCTTGGGTAGGGGGCCAGTCGGGTAGATTAACCGGATCCGGCACCTCAATAATCGGTTTGGGGTTGGTCATTGCCAGTTCTCCGATAGGTATTTTGGGCTGGCCAGTTTTCTTTACAAAGTATCGGGATCCACTCCCAGTTCTCGCAACTTTTGGGCCAGGCGCTCCGCCCGTTGCCGTTCGATCTTTTCGGCTTCTTCTGGTGTGGGCACCAGCTCACCATTGGGGAAAAAGTACCGCAGCTGCCGGTTGTGAATGCCCAGGTACAGCCCCAACACCTCGCTCCAGCGCCACCCCTGCTCCGTTGGCTCAATCTCCTCGTACTGTTCCCCCCTCAGTCGCCAACCCATAAACTCCTGCGTTTCGGGAGAAAAGTAGAAGTACTCGGGTGTCCTAAAAACCCTTTCGTAAAGCTCCCGCTTCTCACCCCGATCCACCTTGGCTGTTGATTCCGAAAGCAGCTCGACGATCAAATCCGGGTACTTGCCCCCTTCTTCCCACACCACCCAAGAGGGGCGGGGGCGGTTTTCTACCCCTTTGACCAAAAACAGATCTGGGCCGCGGAAGTCTTTGCTTTTGAGTTGCTCTCGGCTGTAGTAAACGGTGAGGTTCCAGGCGAGGAAGTAGTCGTTGCGATCCTGCCAGAGGCGGGTGAGGCAGCTCACCAGAATCAAAAGCTGCAGGGCGTGGAGGGAGTGTTCCATTTCCGGTTCATCGCTGAGCAGCCCCTGGGCCGAGGGCATGAGCTCCGCCAGTTGCTGGCGGGTGAGGGGAGTTGTCTTTTCTTGGACTTTCTCTGGAGCCAACATGAGGCACGCAGGTCGGGTGAGTTGATTGAGCTATAGGCTAGCCCATAGGCAAACCTGGCAGTGGAAGGGGAAAAACGTTCTAGAAAAGGAAGCATAATGGGGGGTGCAAACCTCTTTTCCTGCTCTCATGTCTTTCTGGAAACCTTTGGTGCTCTTGGCAGTGCTGCTTTTTGCTTGGGCAGGCGGGATCCCCCCTGTGCAAGCAGCCACTCTGGGCGGATCCCCTTACAACCGCGCCCAACAGGAGGTTGTGGTTGCAGCCAGTCCAGAGCAGGTGTTGAAGGCGGCTGAACAGGCTTTTCAAGTCTGGAAGCGAGGCGAGCTGCTGTCTGTGAATGCCGAGGCGCTGGAAGTGAAAGGGATCTCCCGCACCAACTTTTTTAAGTTCGTGGACGATCTGACGGTTTCCTTATCGCCCATCGAAGGGGATCCCGGCCATACTCGTCTGCACATCACTTCGGTGGGCCGTATTGGGGAATACGATTTCGGCGGCAACCGGCGCAACATCAACGAGTACCTGAACACTCTGCAGTCCTTGTTGTCACAGGAGTAAAGCACCGCCATTGGGGTGAGAAAGGTGGATGACTCCTGGCTAGGGTCTTTCCGATTCCTCTGTTGCATGGTTCTCTTCTAGCTTGGCCACACGGGCTTCTAGCTTGCGCAGGGCCCGCTGCAGCTCAGGCAAATGTCGCTGAACTGCCATGCTCTTGCGCCATTCGGCAATGGGCTGATGGGGGTAGCCGGCCACTGTTTGGCCAGGAGGGATGTCGCTGGTAACGCCCGTCTGAGCGGCCACACGCACGCCATTGCCGATGTGCAGGTGGCCGGCCAGGCCGCATTGCCCGGCCAAAATGACGTGGTGGCCCAACTGGGTGCTGCCGGCAATGCCCACCTGGGCGACGATTAAGCAGTGGGATCCCGTGCGCACACCGTGGCCAATCTGCACCAGGTTGTCGATCTTGGTGCCGCGGCCAATACGGGTCTCCCCGACGGCGGCCCGATCGATGGTGGTGTTGCTGCCCACTTCTACACCGTCTTCCAGCACCACCCGGCCCGCCTGCAGCATGCGCCGCCAGGAGCCATCGGGGAGAGGAATGTGGCCGAAGCCGTCGTCGCCAATCACAGCGCCGCTGTGGATGAGGCAATCGTCGCCAATCTCCGTGCGCTCGTGAATGACGCAGTTGGCGAAAAGCTGACACCGGGATCCAATCCGCACGTAGGGGTAGATGGTTACGTTGGGGTGGATTTGGGTGTAGTCGCCGATCCTCACCCCTTCCATCACCACCACATGCGGCCCAATGGCCACCCCCTCTCCCAACTCAACGCTGGGATCGATCACGGCTGTGGGATGGATCCCGGTGGGCAGGCGATAGGGTTGGTAAAACAGCTCGATGGCCTGGGCAAAGAGCAAGCGGGGATCCCTGCCCCGCAGGCAGGGGATGGGGCGAGGTAAAGCTATAGATTCGCCCACGATGACGGCGCTGGCTTGGGTTTGCTCCAAGAGGGGCAAGTAGCGGTCTTCGCTGAGGAAGCTCAACTCGCCTGGGCGAGCTTCCGCCAGGCTAGCTACGCCGTGGATCTCGAGGGTGGGATCCCCCTCGTAGGCGCATCCCAATTTTTGGGCGATCTCCTGTAGCCGCATCAGGGTTGGTGTCCTCTACGATTGCAACAGCCGCACATCCATCACAGTGCCGCGCAAGTTGTAGCTAAAAGTCTCCAGCTCCAGGGGAACGCCAACTTTGACGCGGTTGTTGCCCAGGACAATGCCGTTCTCGGTCCGCTGGCCCCGTCCCCGCAAGGTAAACACCAGATCAAAGCGGTAGGACTCTGGGTCAGGCAAGTTCTCGACCCGTCCATCGGGGAAAACCACCGGAACCGTGCGGCTGACATTTTCTATCCGCACCACTTCCACCTGGCCGTAGGGCTGGTTGCGGATGATCAAGTCAGCCTTCTGACCCACTTGAAAGGGTTCCAGGGATCGGCTGCTGACCCCCCGCACGATCATGTCCACTTCCACCGGCAGGGTAGGGCCGCCCCCCACCTGGACGACGCTGCCCGCTTGCCGCCCTGGCAAAAACAAAACGGCGACAATGGCCGCCACCACAATCGCCAGCGCCCCCAGATCTAGGAGACTGACTTTTCCCAAAAGACGTCCCTGTCCGTCAATGAGCCGCATAGCCCCCTCTCCTCCAACACACTGTTTTGATTCTAGGCAGGTTTGCTCCCCAGGTGGCCTCTCCTGCTTGGCCTAAGGGATCCAGGCCAGGGCG